>JBDNIP010000773.1:0-2458 GCA_041688245.1 Algoriphagus sp. | reverse complement strand
TATAGAACTGGAGATTTTAGGACTTTCATCCAACCATTCCCAATCGGGATCATTCACTCTTGTATTAGGAGAAGTAAATGGTACGAGAAGACTACCGATTGTAATCGGAATGTTTGAAGCACAAGCTATAGCTCTGGAAATAGAAAAGATCATCCCTAATCGTCCGATGACGCATGATCTATTTAAGTCTTTTGCAAGTGGGTTTAATTACGAAATAGAACGAATCGTAATTACCGATATGAAAGAAGGGGTGTATTACGCTAAAATCCAGTCTAAAAGTGATTTAGTCACTACCGAGATTGATGCGCGTCCTTCCGATGCAATTGCTATAGCGATCAGGTTTAGCTGTCCGGTTTTTTGTACTGAAAAGGCAATGTCTGAGGGTGCAGTTGAGCATTATGAGGTGGAAGGATCAGAAGAAAAAGATTCGGAAAAAGAGCCATCCCAAAAATTCGTCACTAAAAAAGAGTCATCCTTGAAAGACTTCAGCTTGGATAAGCTGAATCAAATGCTTGATAAGGCGCTCGGAAATGAAGATTATGAGCGTGCCGCGCGAATTAGGGACGAAATAAATAAACGGAATTAAACAAATATGGGCCCGATGAAAATCGGGCTTTTTTTATGGGTCCTATTTCTTAAATTTAGGTCTTAGTAAATCAGTCGAATTTAATGGATTATTTGAGAGGTGTCTTTGGTTTAGCGGTTATTGTATTGGTTGCTTTTATTTTTTCAAGTGATAAAAAGCGGATCGACTGGAGACTGGTCGGAATAGGGATCTTACTTCAACTACTATTTGGGATTCTGATTACCAAAGTTCCGATTGTAGCAACTGGATTTGGGTATCTCAGCGAAGGCTTTGTGAAGTTTCTGAGCTTTAGTAAGGATGGGGCGACCTTTATTTTTGGGGATTTAGCAGGCGATGGATTCGGATTTATTTTTGCTTTCCAGGTTTTGCCTACCATTATTTTCTTTTCTACGGTATCCGCCGGTTTGTATTATTTGGGCATTCTTCAAAAAGTAGTCTATAGTATCGCCTGGGTTATGTCGCGAACAATGCGCCTTTCTGGACCGGAAAGCCTTTCAGCAGCTGGGAATATCTTTTTGGGACAGACAGAAGCGCCACTGTTGGTTCGTCCATTTATCCCAAATATGAGTAAGTCCGAGCTGATGTGCCTGATGACTGGGGGAATGGCGACAATTGCCGGGGGAGTGCTTGCAGGGTATGTGGCATTCTTGGGCGGTGATAGTGTAGCAGAGCAAAGTAAGTTCGCTGCTTACCTTTTAGGAGCTAGTATTATGAATGCTCCAGCAGCGATTGTGATGTCCAAGATGTTTATTCCTGAGACAGAAAAGGAAAGAGTAAAGGGAGAACTTGAAGTAAATGAGGAAGCGATGGGTGTCAACCTGATCGATGCCATGTCAATAGGAGCTTCCGAAGGTCTGAAATTAGCATTGAACGTAGGTGCGATGCTTTTAGCTTTTATCGCGGTGATCGCAGCTCTCAATTACCTTTTGATGGGAATCGTGGGTGATCTGACTGGTTTAAATGAGTTTGTAGTAAGCAGCACAGGAGGTCAGTTTAAAGGCTTTTCCTTGGAATATCTATTTGGGCAAGTATTCCGGATTTTTGCTTGGGTGATCGGAGTGGAGTGGGCTGACACACTTCAGATCGGAAGCTTGTTGGGACAAAAGACTGTGATCAATGAATTTGTAGCTTACCTAAGCCTTTCCGAAATGAAAGAAATGGGCACCCTGAGTCCCAAGTCAATTGTAATTGCTACCTACGCGCTTTGCGGATTTTCCAATTTCAGTTCGATTGCCATTCAATTGGGTGGAATCAGTATTATCGCTCCCAATCAGCAGGGCAACTTGAGTCGATTAGGGCTTCGGGCTTTAGTTGCCGCTTCGTTGGCTTGTCTGATGACTGCCACGATAGCGGGAAGTTTATTTGGATAGATTTTTAGTATCAATTATTAAGATGTTAGTATTGAGATTTTAGAATCAAGAGTCAGGAGCCAAGAAATCATTGGACGATGTGAAGTTTGGTGGTATTTATCACTAGTATCAAGTATTTAGAATCCAAAATTTTGAACCAAGAAGTCTAAATGATATTAGAAGAATAAAAAATAGCTTTGCTCTAGAAGGTTTTGTTAAATGATCCACTATTGATTGGCTGCTTTTGCTATGTTCCCCAATACAGAATGTTCCTTTGGTACTCATGATTAAACATCAATTTCACCAAACCTTGAATCTATCTTCCTTCTATTCAGGGATTTTACAGGAATTGCCTTTGGCAATATCGCAGAATACGAATACTCTGAAATTGCTAAAAGCGTAATTGGGATACGGATTTCGTTGTGTGCTGAAGGCACAATCGGTATCAGCCCAGAATGAAATTCTGGGTTTTAAATTATTCGAAATAGGCAGAGTGCCAAGGGCACGATCTGTAATAAATTCG
>JBDNIP010000112.1:0-6343 GCA_041688245.1 Algoriphagus sp. | reverse complement strand
TCCATTCGGTGGAACAAAGCGTTCAGGCTTCGGTCGTGAACTATCAGAGTTGGGGATTCAGGAGTTTGTAAATAAAAAACTGATTCGAGTAACCGAACTTAGTGATCCATTTTAACGCCCAGTATTATATCTCTAATGAAACTAAGAATGCTAAATAGTAAAAAAATTTGAATCGTTAGGTGGTATTATTCTCTTTTTTAAAAATTTAGATTTTAATAAAATGAAAAAATTACTAATTACCTTAATGCTTTTAGTGAATCCTGCATTCTTATTTCCAGCCTCTGATTCCAATCAGCTCTCAGATCAATTACTAAAAAACGATATGCATCGTTCCGGAATTATTTATCAATCATCACCTATATAGCATGCAGATGATGAATGCTATGATGGAAAATAAAAGCTGGAAATACAGCGCAATGGTATCAATATGAAATTCATCATAGCCAGCAATAACTATCGTTATGCATGATAATACTTAGAATTAGCGATATGGAATGGGATGGAAAATATAGATTATATCACTGCTTATCATAATAGATATGCTCCATCAGACGAAGATAATGCTTTAATCAGTTTATCCGATAAAATAAAAATTTTAGGTATTGAAAAGGCTATAAAACATATACTGGATTCATTTGATAACTATTTGTAATAAACTCTGGATGACATACTATTGGAGTCGTACGTAATAAAAAAAATCTTAAGATATGGAATATAATATTGTAAAAATCATAACTGTTGAATCTGTAACACATGATGTAAAGCGTTTTATTGTTGAAAAGCCATCGGATTATGAATTTTCTGCTGGACAGGCAACCGATGTTTCAATAAATACTCCAGCATTTAAAAATGAAAAGCGACCTTTTACTTTTACAAGTTTAAATGATAATGAACATTTAGAATTTACTATTAAAATTTATCCTAGTCACGATGGTATAACTAAAGAATTAGGAATGTTAAAACAAGGGGATGAACTTATTATTCGTGATTCATGGGGTGCAATTAAATATAACGGTGAGGGGGTTTTTATAGCAGGCGGTGCAGGTATTACCCCCTTTATAGCTATTCTAAAACAGCTGTATGAAAATAATAAAATTGCTAATAATAAGTTGATTTTTACAAATAAGACAGAAAGTGACATAATTCTAAAAAACGAATTTAATAAGATGCTTGGAGAAAATTTCATCAATACACTCACGCATGAAAAAAAAGATGGTTATGAAAATCGTAGGATTGATAATACTTTTTTAAAGGAAAAAATAACAGATTTCAGTCAGCATTTTTATGTGTGCGGACCGCCATCATTCGTTGAAGCCATGTCAGACGCACTTGGTAGTCTAGGTGCTAAATCCGAAGCTGTAGTATTTGAAAAATAGTCTGTCATATAATGTTTGCGCTGATAAAAATATGTAAAAATCGGAAAATCCCAAAAAAGTTATCTTATCAATATTAGTATAGTTAGAGTAAATAAATTAAAATAATTGCTACGAATAAATTTCGAAATTAATAAACAAAATTAATAAAAATATTTCGTATTTTTATTATACTATTTATACAGATATTATTTATTGAACCTTTAATAGGGTTGGATATAAGTTTTAGTACATATGTCTTTCAGTAAGATTCTGGTAGTGATTTTAACTGATATTATAGAATTCACATCCGGACTGAGTTTAGCTTTTTGAAAAATCAACGGATGTGGTTTGGCTCGGTTCGATCATTCTTTTTTCACACTGAAATATTACTCCATATTTTGATAAGAAAGATGCTTTGGATCTGCAATAAGTTGTTCTTGATCAGAATTTTTTTTAATCTATTCTTATAGTATTTATGCTGTGGTCATCAAGTGACCGTTCATCATGGAAAAAGTAAAAAGTACTAAAATTAAAAGACACTAATTGATATGATAGCATTACAAATAGTAAAATACGGAAATCTTAACGATGGATTGTCTTTCACCGAAATCACAAAACCATCAATTAGCGCTACGGATATTCTTATTAAAAGCAAGGCCGCAGGGCTCAATCCCATTGATTATAAACTAGTGAGTGGTGGCTTTGAGGATATGGTGGTATTGGACTTTCCTAGCACAATTGGCTTTGATGTAAGCGGTATAATCATCGAAATAGGTAATGAAGTCGTAGGTTTTGAATTAGGTGATGCTGTATATACCCGAGTGCCTCAAAATCAGATGGGTACTATAGCTGAATTCGTTGCTGTTGATTTTACAGTGGTTTCGAAAAAACCAGAAAATATTTCGTTTGAAGAAGCGGCTGGCTTGCCATTGATAGGGCTTACCGCTATTCAAGCTTTGGAACGTATTGGTCTCAAGGAGGGTGATCGTATGCTAATTCATGCTGGATCAGGTGGTGTAGGTAGTTTTGCAATTCAATACGCCAAGGCTAAAGGAGCCTATGTATACACGACCACTAGCACCGACAATGTGGACTGGGTAAAAGCCTTGGGTGCCGACCGTGTTATCGACTATAAGCGGGAGGATTACAAGTCCATAGTTTCGGACTTAGACATTGTGTTTGACACGCTTGGAGGCGACTACACGCTGGATGCATTCCAAGTTATCAAAGTGGGTGGCAAAGTATCCAGCATCGCAAGTGTTCTCGATGAGGAAACAGCCGCTATGATGGGAATGAAGGAATATAAGTTGCCTGAAAAATTCTCCAAATTGATTGACCAAAAATCAGCTAACTATAAACTCACCTGGATGCAGCCCAACGGCGAGCAACTGGATGCTATCTCAGCGATGGTGAAAGAAAAGAAAATCAAGCCTGTCACAGATAGGGTATATGGTTTCAAAGATAGTATTGAGGCCTACTTATACTTAGCTACGGAAAGAGCAAAAGGGAAAGTGATTATCAGTATCTCCTAAGTTTTAAAAGGATTAGATCCCATTATTAATTTTTAATTAATCGAGAAAATATGACTGACGAAAAGCAAAACATATTGATAGCTGGCGCTAATGGCACCACAGGAAAAATTATTGTTGAATTACTAAAAGATTCAGTCGTTTATCGACCAATTGCGATGGTAAGGAAACAAGAGCAAAGAGACTATTTTGAAAAGGCTAATGTTTCAGTGGTACTTGCCGATTTGGAAAAGGATTTAAGCCAAGCAGTAAAAAATATACATAAAGTAATTTTTGCTGCAGGGTCTAAAGGTAAAAATGTGATAGGAGTAGATCAAGATGGGGCAAAACGACTAGTGGATGCTGCAAAAGATGCTGGTATTAAAAAGTTTGTGATGTTAAGTACCATGGGGGCAGACAACCCTTCTGCAAGTGAAGTAATGGAAGACTATCTAAAGGCGAAACAAAATGCTGACGAGCATCTAAAAGCGAGTGGCTTAGACTATACTATTGTCAGACCTGGTTCATTAACGGATGAAAAGGGTACAGGCAAAATTCAGTTAATGGAAAAATTAGAAAATCACGGAAGTATCACAAGAGCAGATGTTGCCAAGACGCTCATTGAAGTCTTAGAGGATAAGGTGATGCAAAATCAGGTTTTCGAAATATTAGCAGGGCAAACGCCCATTGAAAAAGCTATTACTCACTAAAAAAATAAATAAGTCACAACGTAACAGTTTTGTATGGCTAACCTTTTTGGGGTACCAACCATTGATCTTCAAAACATAAAGAGCTTCATTAAATACGCACCAAAGATTATAGTACAGGCAGTACCAATCATATTTCTATTAATTGAATGGATTTATTCAAAATTATACGATAAAAAAACTTACTAAAATAAAGAAGCTTTTGCATCTATCTGTGTAGGCATTGGTAATATTTATATTTCTTTCCTGCTCAATTTCACATTATTGTTCTAGTGTATAACATGCTGCTATGGCAACTCTACTTTAATTGGTAGACTTTAATTCCCAGCTACATAATTCTTGACTTTTGCAGCTATTGGGTATATCATATTTCTCACCATCAAAGATTTTGGTGGGCTACGCATTTGGAATCTCATAGTGATGAAAATTTATAACTTTATAACACCTTTCCAGTTAAGCGGGATACAAGACATTAAGATTATTTTCTTTTTACCAGTTACCCGCTACGGTTTTCGTCCCATCCTATTATTTGTTGCAAATAAGCTTGCAATACTGTTTCAATTTTGGGTTAATACAGAATATATTAAAAAGTTGTCATATCTCTTTGAATATATTTTCGATAGCCACTCCAATCACCGCATCCATTATGGCACTCAAGATCAGTTTATCAATAAAAATTATGCAGCAATAGTTATATTATGTGATCGTATATTTGGCACTTACCATACTGAGTATAAAAAATCGATGTATGGAATTACTCATAAATTAGATAAGCCCGGCAATCCTTTTTACATGAATTTTCGTCAGTTTATTGATATCCGGAAAGATGTGCGTAGGGCAGATAAAATTAGAAAAACAATTTTTTACATGTTCGTTGTTCCTATTGCTATTGAAAAAGATAGAGTAAGACTTGAGAAGTATAGTAAGAATGAAAAAAGTAATAATAATATTTTAGATCTTTAAGTAATAATACCTAACGAAAAATAATTAATACTCATAAGTAAAAAACAAAAAAATGAAATTAAACAAAATATTTTCCAAACTTGGTCTAATAGCAATCATCGTATTTTCAGGGTGTTCCATGTTAAATAACGTGAGTTCCAATTATGACAAGACTGTGGATTTTACCAAATACAAAACTTATGCATGGTTAAATTCACAAAAGACGCAAGCACAAGCTCCAACCCCGTATTATAATGATGTTATTGAGAATAACACTAAAAGTTATATTGATCGTAATTTTAAGGGCAGAGGATATACGATTGATACGCTGAAGCCCGATATTTTGCTTGAGCTGGTATTAAAAAGCGAAAAGAAAACAGATGAAGTTCAGACCAGCAATCCATACAACTATTCTAATTATACGTATAATGACTATCCTTATAATCAACGTTATAACAATAATTCATACTATAATAATCGTAATTATAATTACTACGGAAATTATAATTACGACAACCACTATTCTTACAATCAGAGCTATAGTACTAAGACTAGGAAGTATACGCAAAGCTCCATTACCATTAATGTGATTGACAGAGTTTCAAACCAGATGGTTTGGACCGGAACATCCGAAAATGATATTTATGATCCTGCATATCTTAAAGAGGAAATTAATCCTGCAGTAATTAGTATATTGAAACAATATCCGGTTAAACCAATTGAAAAATAACAATCTTAAAAGATTTTCAAATTTGGTAACGGTGAAAACTTTGTGACGATAGATATTCAATAAATTGAATATCACAATAATGAATTTGCATTTCAGCTTAAAGCTTAGATTAGTTAAGCCGCAATTTTAAAGCTATAAAATCTGAGATTATTATAGGACAATTTCATTATAACTAATTGATTTATAATTT
This sequence comes from Algoriphagus sp., assembly GCA_041688245.1. Taxonomy (GTDB): domain Bacteria; phylum Bacteroidota; class Bacteroidia; order Cytophagales; family Cyclobacteriaceae; genus Algoriphagus. The sequence goes on along the minus strand of JBDNIP010000112.1, from coordinate 911 downwards.
ATTAGTGTTATTTATACTTTAGTTTTTCATGTATTAGCGTACGAAAGACGAGCAGAAACTAGGCTTTGCAGACTACATAGTTGAGTAGCGAAAAATCAAACAGGAATTCTTCAATCAGATCAATCAACTAATTGACTGGCGCACAGTTTCCAATAGCATCAACAAACAGTATCAAAAAGGGGAAAGTGCCGTAGGAAGTCCATTGTATGAACGAGTTATTCTATTTAAAATGAGCCTTTTACAAACATGTTGTGGGCTGAACGACTATAGGATCTTGGATTGGGTAAATAACAGTATTTCTTTTAACCATTTTGTGGGTATTAGTACTGATAATTATGTTCCGGGCTATAGCCTAATCAGTTACTTTAGGACCGAACTTACCAAAAAAAGGATGTATAAAAGCTGTTCAAAGCGATCAACAAAAAACTGTAAAGCATAAAATAATCTTAAAGACCGGTTCAATTAATGATGTCAGCATAATAGCCACCTCATTTAAACCTAAATGCAGAACCGCCTGTGAAGTAGCGGTAGATCCATCTAAGCAAGAAAGAACGCTGGAGGAGTAGTAAAATGAACAGCATGCGCACATATTCATCAAAAAGTAACCTCACGGTTATGTAAGTAACCTGATTTTCTTCACTTATCTGCCCGGTAGATGACCTTCTGATAGCTACCGAAAGAAGTATATGTAAAGCTAGTGTTTACTATATATTAAGCTGCTTTTTTCCTTTTATTGCTGCAGTTGCAGATATAAATAATAACTATTCTTTAGGTTACATTGACAAAGACTGCAAAACAGAAATAATTACTTCTTAAAATAATTGAAAACCTTTATTTTAGCTACATGGCAAATATGGTCACATCGCATTTCAAGACAGTGTCCAAAAAAATGAATACCAAAAAGCAAATGA
>JBDNIP010000772.1:0-1304 GCA_041688245.1 Algoriphagus sp. | reverse complement strand
GTACCACCTTTCTTTTTGAGAATTGATTCTTTTTTGATCACCCGTTTTAAGATAAAAGTATTTCTATCTTCAATTTCCCATTCTAATTCTTCTGCTTTTTCTATCCCGCAGGACTCAGCCAGAGCTGCCGGAAAATTGATGTAATAAGAATTGGTCTTTCCGCGATCAACTCGCTGTATTTTAAATTTTTATCCCATTGTTTGTTGCTTTTATAATAGCATATTCACTAGGATAAATTTATAACAAATAGCTATTGGAACCTAAGCTAAACTTGGAAAAAATTGAATTTTTTAACCTCTTCAACGCCCTCAACATCACCAATGACGTCTTGTTGGATCTCGCCTTTGAATCCGGACTGATCTTGCGTAAACGAACCATTTATCCTGCTGATTTGCGCTTTGCCTAGAATCAGCTCAGGGTACTGTCAGTTACAATGATCTTGCTGCCCGGCTTGAATCTGATACGGGATCATCGGTAAGTAAAGTTTCGGTGTGGAAAAAAATAAACGCACAATGCCTGATCTTTCTCAAAAAGGTGTTTGAATTGGTCGCCCGAAAGAAGTTTCTAAAAGTTAAGCATGGGCCGGAATCTCTTTTATTCAACAGGATTATTGTTCAGGATAGTACCATTATCAGGTTGCCCCAGAGACTGTTCGATGATTTTTCAGGTGTGAGCAATGGTTATTCGACTGTGTGTAATGCACGTGTCCAAGCGGCTTATGAAATCGTAAACGAGCAGTTTTTGTCCTTCTCCATAGACAGCTACAGTAAAACTGACTATCAGGCAGGTGCTGAACCAGACTTGGAAAAAGGAGACTTGACCTTAAGGGACCGTGGATATTTGACAGCCGATGAGATACAACGCCACCTGGACCTGGGGGCCGATTGCATTTACCGGTACAAATACAAGCTGGTGCTGCTTGATCCCAAAAGCGAAAAGCCAATTGATCTGTTGGCACTCCTGAAAAAAACTAACCGCATTGACTTAGTGATAAAACTCAACAACAAAAGCAAAACCAAAGTAAGGCTTGTAGCTTTACCCGTGTCCGAGGAAATCGCCAATCATAGGCGGATGAAGGCCAAAAAGGAGAATAAAAGTATGCCCAATGCGGAGTATCTCGAACTGCTGGGTTGGGGTATTTATCTCACCACAATAGCGAAAGAAATCGTAAATGGAGACAGAATATTTACACTTTACAAGCTCCGATGGAGAATTGAAATAATTTTTAAATCCTGGAAAAGCAACATGGCTTTTGACAGAATACACAATGTGTCCAAAATTCAGCTATGGGTAATACTCTGGTC
>JBDNIP010000013.1:0-4315 GCA_041688245.1 Algoriphagus sp. | reverse complement strand
GAAGAAAGAAATCTAGAAATAATACAATTGGATATTTTCAAAATTGAGCAGGGGGGTGTTTTACAAAAAATGGAAAAATCGCCCTAATTAGCCTGAAAACACACTGATTTGATCAATCAAAAATTTACTCGGATGACACTAGTTTTAAATCAGATATTACTATTTCTACCATTCCTACTGCGCCTTCCACTACCTTTTGACGAGCAACAACTATAACAGTTGACGGCTGGCGTTGGAGTATAGCAAATGCAACCTCAGAAGCATAGGCTAGGTGGGAAATAAGAGACTGAATGGCTTTGATTCCAGCATTTTTAAGTGGCTGAGTATCGCCCTCTCAAGTGAGTGATTTACGTTCTTAACTCCTCAACGAAGAGTTATTTCTTTATTTTCTGCTTTAAAATCATCGTTAGTAGATAACTAAGCCCTTTTTCGAATAGCTGCGTCAGAATGTAGGTGAACAGAATTCTTATATTAATCCGCGTTAAATAGTGACTCAACTGTATCGTCTACCTGCCAAACCAGGATTGTTCCTATTATTACAGGATTTCCGATTTTTCATCCATTTCAGCAGATTTATTTTCAAAATTCCCTACTTGAAGTGAAATATTTTTCTCGGCCATAAATGGATCAACCCAAAAGAAGCCATTTGCTTTGACACTTCCTTTGCAGTCTGCAAAGAGTAAAAGGACCATACCGCCTTGTGTTTGGTCCGACAATAAAGAACTCAAAGAGGCCAATGGAGAATAGAAATTCAGCCCCAAAACCAATACTAAGTTGTTTGCAATTAAAACTGAATTAGCTACTGGGATTAGGTATAATCACCAGTACAAGAGCATATTAAGAGCGTGGTTTGATTACTTATTTTATATCAATATGATGTTGCAGTGATATACTGTTGAATTATGAGATTTGATTTCAAACGTTCGACTTTATTCAAAAAAGGTTCTGAAAATTCAGGACTTTGATAAAAATATTATTTTACTCAGCATGTACATGCGACTTCATGAATACAGGTCGAAAGGTAGATAATGTATTGTAAACCCAAGCATTGACGGAACTCTAGGCAGCCATCATCTTATGTATAAAGCAAATACAATTAGGGTACTCGTACGATTGTGGATAATTATATTTCACTCTTTCTTTTTAAAGAGTGAATCCACAAATTCTTTTCGATTAAAAATCTGCAAATCAGTCATTTTTTCGCCTACTCCGATATATTTTACGGGGATCTTAAATTGATCAGAGATTCCTATTACTACACCGCCTTTTGCTGTTCCATCTAGTTTTGTGATAGCTAAAGAAGTGATTTCGGTTACTTTCGTAAATTCCTTCGCTTGAACAAATGCATTTTGACCGGTGGATCCATCAAGTACCAACATGATTTCATGAGGTGCATCCGGAATAAACTTCTGCATGACACGCTTGATTTTCCCTAGTTCATTCATCAAGTTTACTTTAGTATGTAATCTCCCAGCTGTATCGATAATTACGACATCTGCTTTTTGATCTACTGCTTGCTTTACAGTATCAAAAGCTACTGAAGCAGGATCTGTATTCATTCCATGTGAAACGACGGGAACACCAACACGATCTCCCCAAAGAATCAATTGATCAACTGCGGCGGCTCGGAAAGTATCAGCAGCTCCCAATACAACAGATTTACCGGCATTTTTAAAAGTGTTTGCCAACTTTCCAATAGTGGTTGTTTTTCCTACTCCATTGACACCGACTACCATGATCACGTAGGGTTTTTTATCTGCCGGAATATCAAATTCCAGAAGATCTTGGGTATTATTTTCTTCCAGTAGTGCTGCGATTTCTTCTCGTAGGATTTTATCTAATTCAGAAGTGTTCAAATATTTATCCTTGGCTACTCGAGCCTCTATGCGATTGATTACTTTGATTGTCGTGTCTACTCCCACATCGGCAGTGATGAGTATTTCCTCAAGTTCATCCAATATAGCTTCATCCACGGTGGATTTACCTATCACCGCTTTGGATAGTTTTGAGAAGATATTTTCACTGGACTTTTGAAGTCCCCGATCGAGACTCTCTTTTTTGTCTTTAGAAAAGATACCAAAGATTCCCATAAAATAGATTTTAAAAATGGAATGTAACAAAAAAGTCCCTACTGGCCGGTGGACAGAGGGACTCAGATAACTTAAGATGCACTAGGCAACTTACTTCTTCAAGATATCCTGAACCATTGTGGAAGGAACCATATCTTCTTTGAAGGTGTAAGCTCCAGTCTTTTCAGACTTTATAGCTCTGATTACTTTGGCGTAAGATACACCACCTTCTTTTTTTAGGGTTGCTACAACTTTCTTAGCCATAATTTTGTCGTTTTGTCAAGATTACTCTTGATCGAGTTACTTAATTTCTTTATGAACAGTCATTTTCTTCAAGATCGGATTGAACTTCTTCAATTCTAATCTTTCAGTGGTATTTTTTCTATTTTTGGTGGTGATATATCTTGAAGTACCTGGCATACCTGAAGTCTTGTGCTCCGTGCATTCCATAATCACTTGTACTCTATTGCCTTTCTTAGCCATCTTCGTATTGATTTAGGGGTCGTGACTTTGATTATCTAATTACAAACATCCCGTTTTCCTGAGCCTTTTTCAAAACTGCAGTAATTCCGTTTTTGTTGATAGTTTTTAGTGCCTTTGAGCAAACTTTTAAAGTGATCCATGCGTCCTCTTCAGGAACGTAGAAAGTCTTTTTGTGAAGATTTGGGTAAAATCTACGCTTTGTTTTGTTGTTTGCACGGGACACGTTATTTCCCACGCGAGGTCTTTTTCCGGTAATGTCACAAACTTTTGCCATGGTAATATATCGTAAATATGATGCGTTTCTATAATGAGTGTGCAAATATCGCAAATTCTACTGAATTACCAACAAATATTTTAAAATATCCTCTTTATAACTTACCCTTTGGATAGGGGCAATGTTTGCAACCACTTCCACAACAATGTCCCCGTTTTAAATGATAACTTTCAGTGAATACCATTAGACCACATTCATTGAAATAATAATCCGATGTGGTTAACTGGACTGGGGTTAAAGGCTTCTTTTCTTGTTTCATGGGACAGACTAAAGTCATTCACTATATTTACCACTCTATCTAGAGTGCGCTTTAAAACCAAAAATACTAAAAACATGGAAACTATTACTTCTAGCAATCAAGCTATAACACTCGAAGATCGATATGGGGCGCATAACTACCATCCGCTTCCGGTTGTTTTGGCTAGGGGAGAAGGCGTTTATGTATGGGATGTTGAGGGAAAAAAATACTTCGACTTTTTGTCAGCTTATTCTGCCGTTAATCAAGGTCATTGCCATCCAAGAATTAAGAATGCATTGATTGAGCAAGCTGGAACTTTAACGTTGACTTCGCGAGCCTTTTATAACGATGTGCTAGGTCCATTTGAGAAATATATTACTGAGTATTTTGGTTTTGAAAAAGTGTTGCCAATGAATACCGGTGCTGAAGCAGTTGAAACTGCAATTAAAATCGCTCGAAAATGGGGATATGAGAAAAATGGTATAGATGAGAACCAAGCAAAAATTATTGTGGCAGAGAATAATTTCCACGGAAGAACAACCACAATTATTTCTTTTTCAAATGATGAAAATGCACGCAAAAACTTTGGACCATTCACAGATGGTTTTATAAGAATACCTTATAATGATGTATCGGCCCTCAAGGAAGCGCTTAAAGCTGAGAATGTAGTTGCCTTTTTAATAGAGCCAATTCAAGGTGAGGCGGGAGTATATGTGCCGGCTGATGACTATTTAAAAGAAGCTAAAACAGCTTGTGAAGCTTCAAACGTTTTGTTGATAGCTGATGAAATACAAACCGGAATTGCCCGTACAGGGTCACTTTTGGCAGTTTGCGGAAATTGCTCCTGCGAAAAAAACTGTGAAAGACAAACTACTTATGTTAGGCCGGATATGTTGATTTTGGGTAAGGCTATATCGGGTGGCTTTTATCCGGTGTCTGCGGTACTTGCTGACAATTACATTATGGACGTCATTAAGCCTGGTCAGCACGGATCTACTTTTGGGGGAAATCCAATAGGTGCAAAAGTTGCAATTGCTGCTTTGGAAGTAGTGTCAGATGAAAATCTAGCTCAAAATGCCAGAAGACTTGGAATAATTTTTCGCGATAGGATGCAAGCACTGGTTGAGAAATATCCAATAGTAAAACTTGTGCGTGGTAAAGGTCTCCTTAATGCAGTAGTAATTAATGATACAGAAGAGAGCAGTACAGCTTGGAATATTTGTGTAGCATTGATGAACAATGGGCTTCTAG
>JBDNIP010000771.1:0-1282 GCA_041688245.1 Algoriphagus sp. | reverse complement strand
TTACGCCCGATGTGTGGATATCCACCGGAAGCCAGGTTATGACCCCGTGGAACTGATTCTGGATCCTGCGATCAAGATTCCTTTGCTGACTGTAGGAGCAAAAGTCCTAAAGAAAAAGCTTGGGTTTCGCTACCTGATGGATGTAATACCGCTCGATGCCAACTTAGTCAAAGGAGCCCATGGACGGATTCCGGAAAGCGATCTAGACAAACCTATTTTTGTGAGTTCTAAATCAGAGGAGACGAATCTTGCCCCTACCGCCGTTTTTGAGGAGATATTGAAAATGATTCGAGTTTGATTTAAAGAAAGTTTTGATGCTACAAACGATCCGCAAGTAAATCTTCGTTCTTTAGGATAATTTTGAACCTCCTATTTGACTATAAACAGTTTCTTCATGCGCACCTCAACGCTTCTTTTTTTATCCAGTTTGATCATTTTGGCTTTTTCCTGCGGCAAAAAAGAGGCGATTTGTGAATTGGATGAAGCCATTTTAGACCAAGATATCAACCTTCAAATTACACGTTTGGAAGATGAGTTTTTTGGGGCAAAGACAGCGGAGGATTACAAATTCTTGATGGAAAAGCACCCCGAATTTGTCAATGAATACTTGCAATTGGACTTGTATCCCAATTCCGATTCACTGATCTCAGCGCTCTTGACCATCCACCAAGATTCCACTATGCGGACCTTGTACGATTCGGTCAAACTGGAATTTCAGGACTTTAGCAAAATTGAAAAAGACCTTGAAAATGCTTTTAAAGCTATTAAATATAATTTTCCAGAATTTCAGATTCCGAAAGTTTACACCTTTGTTTCGGGTTTTAATTCCGATTTGATCGTCACCGAAGAGTTAATTGTAATCGGCTTGGATTACTTTTTGCCAGCGACCCATACTTTTCAGCCTGACCAGCCACGCTATTTGGCAGATCGATATGAAGCCCCTTACATTGTACCCATGCTGGTGACAGTCATTTCTTCGCGATTCAATACGACCGACCCGGAAGATAATACCTTGCTGGCGGAGATGATTTACTATGGTAAATCTTACCATTTTACAAAGGCGATTTTGCCATGCACCTCGGATCAATACATCATTGGTTACACTCCTGAGGAGATCGCTGAGTCATTTGACAATGAAGAATACATCTGGGCGCATTTTGTGGAAAATGAATTGCTTTACGAAACGAATCCTTTTGAGCTTCGAAAATACGTAGGCGAAGCTCCATTTACGGATGCGATCAGCACGAAAGCTCCCGGAAGATTGGGGCGATGGCTAGGTTGG
>JBDNIP010000770.1:0-2110 GCA_041688245.1 Algoriphagus sp. | reverse complement strand
TATAAAACTTCCCGAAGTCGTAGCCTTCATTTTCAACCTGAATCAATTGCGCCATTCCTTTGATTTGAAAGGAGTCTGGGGTTAGTTCCCGCTCATTGGTTACCAATATCAACTCCCCACAATGAGCTGACAGCTCTTCTATCAGCATTCTTACAGAGTAAGGAATTTCTCTTTGATTAGAAAAATGTACTAGGATGGCGAGCGTCATAGGGTTCAAATCAAGTACGATAATTGGATTTCTCTAATCCTGATCCTTAAATCAGGGGATATATAATGGGATTTCTATTATAAATCAGATCTTATCCATCCGCTTCCAAAACTTCAAAAAGTAATATTTCAGAGGATTGGAATATTTCAGTTGCTTCCAGGGTCTGCTCGCATGTGGCCGGTGCCAGACAGGGGAATTCATCAATACATAATTATCGAAATCGAGCTCAATTGATTTCTTGGAAATAAAAGTATCATACCAGTCTTTTGCTTCATCCAACTGGACAAAATCAAATTTCTCCAAAAACTGAGAAGAAAAAAGCGTGCAGCAAAAGCTCAGACTTCGATTTGTCTTAATGATGTTGTCCTTTACTCCTTTGAATTTCAGATAAGGGAAATTCACTATTCCTGCCTCATCGACTGTAACAGAACCTACCAATCCGACCTTTGAGTTGGTTTGAGTAAAATTTAAAAGCTCATTTATAGTTTCCACTTGAATCACCACATCAGATTCAATGACCAAAAGTGGCATTTCTGATTCCAGTGCAATTTTCTGTGCATGTTGCAAAACCAATTTGTAATTGGGCGAAGGATGATCCGTCAGATCCTCCAAGTGAATCAGTTCATATCCAATTTGCTTTTGATTCGATTCCAGTTGAATTTTGGTCTCCTCATTGCTGAAATCATTAAAAATAATATGACGATGAGAAATCGAGGAAGCAGCAATGGCCCGGGCGGTGTCCAAGGTGGTTTCAATCGAATTTTTTACCGGGGTGATTATAAGTACTTCGGCCATTTGAAAATTTTTGTCAAAAATAAGGGTTTCCATTCAAGGCAAAAAATAACCCCGATCCAGTCGGGGTTGATTTATTTAGTTTAGTTCGCCAAGGGCTTTTTTGATTCGCTTCATGGCTTCTGTCAGATCTTCGTCAGAGGCTGCGTAAGAAAGTCTCACACAATCGGGAGCTCCAAAAGCGCCACCTGTAACCAATGACACATTAGCCACGTCCAATAAATACAAACAAAGGTCGTCCGCATCTTTGATAGGATATCCAGTTGTCGACTTACCAAAAAATGACGACACATCTGGGAAGAAATAAAATGCTCCTTCCGGAACATGGGTTTTGATTCCCGGAATATCCTGTAATAAATCCAAAACTAGCGTTCTCCTTCTCAAATAAGCATCAGCCATTTCTTTGGAAGGGGTCTGATCGCCTTCAATACCTGCCAAAGCTGCACGCTGTGCGATACCAGTGCCTCCTGAGGTAAACTGACCTTGCATTTTTTCAACTGCTTTGGCAATGAATAAAGGGGCACATAAGTATCCAACTCTCCAGCCTGTCATAGCATAGCCTTTGGAGAACCCATTGACAGTAATAGTCTGGTCAAACATACCTGGGAATGAAGCGATGCTATAATTTTTCCCTGCAAAATTGATCAGCTCATAGATCTCGTCCGCAATCACCATCACGTTTTTATGCTTTTTAATTACGGCAGCAATTGCCTCAAGCTCCACTTTGCTAAAAACAGAGCCGGTAGGATTACAAGGGGAAGAGTAAATAACCGCTTTGGTACGAGGCGTGATTGCATCTTCAAGCTGGGCAGCAGAAGCTTTGAAGTTATTTTCTAGCTTTCCATCAATCAATACCGGAACTCCACCAGCCAATTTGATAATCTCAGCATAGCTAACCCAATATGGAGAAAAAATCACCACTTCATCGCCTTCATTGATCATGCACATGAAAATATTTGCAATCGAGTGCTTAGCACCTGTTGAGACTACAATGTTTTCTGCTTTGGCATCTACGATTTGATTCTCATCGCGGAGTTTCTTTGCAATCGCTTCTCGAAAATCCTGATATCCAGCTACCGGAGGGTAAGAAAAGTATTTTCCCTCATCAAT
>JBDNIP010000111.1:0-2277 GCA_041688245.1 Algoriphagus sp. | reverse complement strand
GATTCTCTTCCAAGATCACGAAGTCAGCCAATTTCCCAACTTCTACAGATCCAATTAATTTCTCCATTCCAAGGGATTCTGCGCCGTAATAGGTTGCAGCCCGGATTACCTCGAGGGGATGGAAACCAGCTTCTCTCAATAATTCCAATTCTCTGATGTATGCAAATCCGTAGAGCTGATAAATAAATCCAGAGTCAGAGCCTGCAGTCACTCTGCCTCCACGGTTCTTATATTCATTGACAAAGGTCATCCAAAGACGGTAATTCTCTTTCCATTGAATCTCCTCTTCCGTAGTCCAATCAAACCAATACGAGCCATGAGACTGACGACTGGGCTGATAAAACTTCCATAACGAAGGAAGCGTGTAGACTTGATGCCACTCCGCGGTGCGTGCTCGCATCAAATCACGGTTTGCTTCATAGATATTGAAAGTGGGGTCCAACGTGAAATCGAGTTCCAGTAACTCATTCATGACTTTATTCCAATGCTCAGAGAAAGGAGCGGCTGCTTGTCTCCAGAGTTTTCCAGCTTCGCCAAATCGATGTTGCTCATTTTGATAATTATAGTCTAATCGAAAGTCCTGAACTGTACGATCTTCAAAAAGTGCCTCTGGAAGACCATACCAATGCTCCATTGCAGTCAAGCCTGCTCGTGCAGAATTCAGCACATTCCATCTTGCTACATCCATCTGCTGATGATGCATCAAAGAACGAAGACCTATTTTTTTATTTTCAGAAATAGCTGCCTCCATGACTTCTGGATTTGCTCCGAAGAATTTAATTCCATCAGCACCTTTTGCCTTGTTTTCATTTACCCAGGCTTTTGCTTGCTGAGCAGTCGTGATTGGATTGTCTGCTCCTTGTCCGAAAGCGGTATAGGCAAATAATCTTGGAGCAGTGATTTCATTTGCTATGGATTTTTTTTTCTGATCAAGCACCCAAGCTAAGCCATTACCAGCAGAAGGGTCTTTTACCGAAGTAATGCCATGGCCCATCCAAAGCTTGTAAACATATTCTGCCGGAGTACCCTGTCCAGTTCCTCAGATGTGCCCGTGTGAATCAATAAATCCAGGAAGCAAATAATGTCCTTCTAATTCATATACTTTATCACCTGGACCTACTTTGGGACGTTTGTCTTCAGAGATCGGAAGTCCGGGATATCCTACCAATTTAATCTGAGTAATTATATTTTTCTCTACTACAATATCAACCGGACCAATTGGCGGTGCTCCAGTCCCATCGATTAAAATCACTCCGCGGAGAATCAATCTTCCATATTGCCCATCGCCTTCAGCGCGGTCGGGTGCAGGTAGAATTTGGGAAAACGCTGGAAGGAAAGTCCAAAAAGCAAGTAAAATGACTAGTGTAAAATTCTTTTTCATAGAAATTGGTGGTGAAATCAGTACGATAATATAAGCGAAAATCTTTCAATAAAAAACCTAATTTTGATAATGGAAAGCATGAAAAAGCCTTTCAGAGAATCTAAAAGGCTTATTGAAATAAGAATGGTGGTTTAACAATTATTTAAACTGGTCCATCATCTCCTCGGAGATACCGGTAAATGAATAGCCCCCGTCATGGAAAAGGTTCTGCATCGTTACCATTCTGGTGAAATCTGAGAACATCGCCACGATGTAATCTGCACATGACTCTGCAGAAGCATTTCCCAGTGGGGATAGAGACTCGGCAAAATTATAGAAGGAATCAAATCCTCCGATTCCTGTGCCGGCAGTAGTTTTGGTTGGTGACTGAGAAATGGTATTCACTCTTACCTTTTTCAACTTACCAAATCGGTAGCCGTAACCTCTTGCGATGCTTTCTAGCAAAGCTTTGGCATCAGCCATATCGGTATAGAATGGAAAGATTCGCTGCGCGGCAATGTAAGATAGACCAACAATAGAAGCCCACTCATTCATCACGTCCTTCTTTTCCGCAACCTGCATCATTTTGTGAAATGAAATCGCAGAAACATCATAGGACTTCATCGCCCAATCGTAATTCAAATCTCCGTATGAACGACCTTTCCGGATATTCGGAGACATTCCTATGGAGTGTAATAAGAAGTCGAAGTTGCCCCCCAAATATTCATTGGCCTCAGCATATAGCTTTTCAATATCCTCCAAGCTTGTAGCATCAGCTGGGATCACAATGGTATTACATTCTTGAGCAAGCTCGTTGATTGCTCCCATTCGCATGGCGATAGGTGCATTCGTCAACACAAATTTTGCTCCTTGTTCTTTCGCTTTTAAAGCTGTTTTCCATGCGATTGAATTTTCAT
>JBDNIP010000769.1:0-1855 GCA_041688245.1 Algoriphagus sp. | reverse complement strand
TAGCAGAAAGCCAAGAATTAGATCTAGGGGAATCCGTTCACCAAAAAAACAGATCTGTTAGAATCTGTAACCTTTTCTGTGTGAATCTATGGGAAATAATTTTTTGAATTGGAGGTGCTAATTGCGTACTCAAAACCTTCGAGGAGATTTCTCAGAAGTTCCTTCCTCGAAATAACACCTCAAAGGTTTCTGGAAATTACAAGAAATTTGGTTTGTCCAGTTTCTTTCCAATCCGGAAAGCGGCATTCATCAATCCCACATGCGAATAAGCTTGAGGGAAATTTCCCCACTGACTTCCAGTATCTTGGTCTACATCTTCCGAAAATAAATTCAAATGGTTACAATATTTTACCAAGGTTTCGAAACCTTCAACAGCTTCCTCTAATCTCCCTACACAAGCCAAAGCTTCGATATACCAAAATGCACAGATCAAAAAGGTAGTCTCCGGCACCCCAAAATCATCCACATGCTTGTAGCGATAAAACAAAAAATTCTTCGCCAATAAATCTTCTTCCAAGGCCTTTAGATGTGTATTGGCCCGGACCAAATCATCCCCAAAATACCCCATAGTGATTAATTGCAGCGTACTGGCATCCATGTATTTGGAACCGATAGCCTGCGAGTATGCTTTTCGATCCGGCAAATAGCAGGCCTCGATTTTTTTAATCGCCTGATCACGAAGTGAAATGGCTTGATTGTACATAGCGTCATTTTTCAGGCGAATCCCAATCTTCGCCGCTGCACAGGCTCCAGCCCAATGGAATAAAAACGTATAGCAATGCTCCTGAGCTAAATGACGAAACTCCCAGAGCCCAGCATCCTTCTCATTCATGGTTGCCTCGATTTTGTCCAGCAGGTTCATAATCATGGGTTCCGAATGACTCCGCTCATCTTCTGTAAACCGCTGATCAGAATACAAGGGCAGCAATGAAACCAAGACTTGGCCATAGCAATCATTCTGGATATGAGTATAGGCCTGATTTCCAAAGCGTACCGGTTTGTTTCCCAAGTAGCCATCTAGATCCACAATCTCTTCGATCAGGGAAGTGTCTCCAGTGATCGAGAAAAGTGGCTGATAGCGTCCACTTGCATCTGTGGGGAGATTTTGAATAAACTCAAAATACTTCTCCAACTCCTCAAAGTGTCCTATGCTATTGAATGCTGTAAGCGTATAGTAGGTATCTCGAATCCAACAAAATCGATAATCCCAATTTCGGGTACTTCCCGGAGATTCAGGAAGTGAGGTAGTAGATGAAGCGATAATTGCTCCGGTATCCTCGTATTGATGAATCTTCAAAATCAAAACAGATCGCAAGACTAACTTTTGATGAAAGTCCGAAATACTCGTCGACTTCACCCAATCCTGCCAATACGATCTTGTTGCGTGTAGAAATCTCTCCGCGGTCGTCTCCACCGCTGCTTCAAGCGGTCTTCCGTAGGTCAGAATCAAATAGATCGTTTTATTCAGTGCAAAGGGCCTGCTATTTTGAATATAGCTCAGCGGTGCATTACTGGTCAATCTCAACTCTTGATCAATCCCCATGTATCGGATATGATTACTTCCTTGGCTAAAAGTCAACTGGGTTTGTCCGCGGTCAGTAACTGGCTGGCAAGAGATTTTTACTCGTGGTGAACCGGAAAGACACTCAATTTTCCGAATCAGCATCAAGGGCTTATAATATCGATTGAAATTCTTGAATCGAGGCGCAAAGTCCGTGACTTGATAGCTTCCTTCCGAATAGCTAATTTGAGTCTGCAGGATATTGGTGTTTTCCAAGTAAGTCTGTGAAGATTCAAAGTCTTCCGAATCAGGAAGTATAGTAAACTGCCCCCCTTTTTGGCGATCGAGCATTCC
>JBDNIP010000110.1:0-9943 GCA_041688245.1 Algoriphagus sp. | reverse complement strand
TCCAGGTAGCGCTCATCTTGTGACCAATTCAGAAGTTCCAGTTCTGGAGCTTTTCTCGTATCCTCTGCTAATTCATAGACCATTTCTAGGCTATTCCCTTCAGCATCTGCCAACCAGTATCCTTCCTTCGAACTCAGTAACAACTGTCCTTCCTGCGGGCTCCATGCCATAATCGAAAACTTCAGTTCCTTTTTCTTTTTCTCGTCAGTGAATGCTTTTCCTTTAGTCAGGTTTTTTGCATCATCCAGACCAAGTGTTTGGATATAGACATTGCCTGAATCAATCCATGCATAGGTAGATTTACTTTCAGACCAGGTGAAATCTCGTCGTTTTTCACTTCTCGGATAAATGATTTTTGCAGAATCTTGTTGATTCAGATTTAGATAGGCAGTTTGATATTCTGTGCCCGCACTACGCTCGTAAGCTGTTTTTAAGGGAAAATTTTCATTGAATATCAAATGCTGACCATCTTCACTTGCATAGATTCCGCTAAAGTTTGACTCACCAAGTAATTTAATCGCAGTTCCATTCGATACGTCTACCTGATGCAATTCCGTAAGGCTATTCGTATTTCTGATCTCATCCCATTTTAAAAAAGGTTTTGAGCCATCATAGACTACGATAGGACCTTTCGTAGCCTCATTATAAAGCGCCATGGCTTTAGTCATCCAAGCTGCATCCCGTGTATGGACAAAAAGTGATTTACTATCTGTGGTCCAAGTGAGCTCATTATTTGCAAGTAAAGGATCGCCTTTTATACGTACTTCCCGGAGTTTTTTCCGCTCCACATCATAGATCATCAGATGAAGCTTACCTCCTTTTTGTTCCAAAAAGGCAATTTCTTTATTATTTGGCGCCCAAGCTATAGAGGTGACCTTGGCTTTTCCAGCATAGGGTCTTAATTCAGAAGCATCTTCAGTAGTGATAATAATCAGCTCACCCGCATAGACATTTAGGTAGCTTGGATCCTGAAATCTAAAATGGTCCGTACCGAATCTGGCACTACCGTCACTCAGTATTCCAGCAAGGTACTTCCCGTCATCTGATAAGTTTTGACTACCCATACCTTTTACTTTGATCGCATCATCGGTAGTGAAGGCGGTTTTCTGTGCGATACTATTCGATAGAATTGCTACCCAAAGGAAAAGGGATAGCAATAAAAATTTTATTTGTTGCATGTTTGGATGTTTTGACTGACCCAAATTAGAGCAATTTTGAAATAGTTAATAGGGTAATGGTAAGGGCGGTAGGATAATCTCTAGAAACCTTATTGATTGAGAAAGTCTTTCGATTTGAAAGCTAATGGGGAAAGGCTCATATCAGCTGTCGGGAGAGCTTGTTTTGGCCATAAAAGTAGAGAAATTGCTTTTTCCGCTTAAAATATCATACCTGATAAATCAGCCCTTTCTGGTTTGTAGAAACTCTAATTCAGTTTCAGGAAGAGTTGGAGCAGATTTAATACGGCCATAAGACAAAACAGTATCTATCACGATAGGATCACTTTTTGACTGTGCTACTACCTATAATGTGGTACTCAGATTCAGGATAGTAAAAATCCAGAATATTCTAGAAGGTAGAATAGATTAAAATACAAGCTTAATCATTTGTTCTTCTGGAAAGAAAAGTGGCATTAACGAATTGGTCAAAAATTTAGACCAAAAACTAATTTTAAGGGCAACTTATTTGAAAAATATTGGACTGAAAATCAAGCGCTTGAACAAAGAGAATTTTAGTCAAGATTAGAGGCGATAGTTTGTTAACTATTTTTGACTGTCTAAACGTTATTAGTGCTTAGTAATTCAAAACCACTGCCTGGTCAGCTTACGATTTTAGATGTTTAAAGACTTAGGATTCTTTGCTTCTAAATTTTATAAAACTCATATCTGATTAATTCTTCAAATTTTAATTGGTAGAACCTCTAAGCTTTTAATCTCATATAGAATTAAAAATTGAGATTATCCGCAATTAAGCCAGTACCCTAATTTCTCTGACTTACTGGTAGGCAAGCCCACCGAAGCGAAGCATGCCGAGGACGTAAGTATAGCCATCGGGAGAAGTACTGGCAAAACTAGTGTTTCCCAACTAGTACTTGATTTTTATCTTCTGCTTGTGCAGTTGCGGATATATGAGTAAAAAATAACTACTGTTCAGAAAAATTGAACAACTTATCTCTCCCACTGTTTTTTTGTTTAACGATTCAAGATAAAGATTCAACAAAGTAAAAAAGCATTGTGAAGATGGAATCAACTACTACCAAAAACGAGTCAAGCATTTTTCTTTCAATAGTTTTAATCTTTTTTCTATTCATTTTTAATCCTTTAGAATCGGTTGCTCAAACAGGCCAAGTTTCAGGTAAACTGATTGATTCCAACACCCTGAAACCAGTGGGTTTTGTGCAAGTAGCATTGTTTGGAAATATAGATAGTACTAGCCCTGAGGCCTATTCAGATACCAATGAGGAAGGAGTTTTTAACTTGACCGTTCCTCAGGGAAAGTACATATTCAAAGCATTTTTCATCGGGTATCAAGATTTAGTTATTTCTGATCTTCAGGTAAATGGTACGACAAATCTAGGGGAGCTAAGTTTTATAAGTGAAGGTCAAAATCTGGAGGAGGTAGTTGTGACAACTTCCAAGCTTCCTATAAGAACTACGCTAGAAGGACTCATCGTTACTCCAGAAAACAACTTGGCCAATGCCGGAGGAACGTTATTAGATATCTTAAGAAATACTCCTTCTGTATCTGTAAGTGATGATGGAGGGATTTCATTGAGAGGGAGTTCCAGCACCAATATTTTGATTAATGGAAGGAATTCTTCCCTGACCCAGAACCTTGATCAATTGCCGGCAAGCATAGTAGAAGAGATCAAAATCATCACTAATCCCAATGCGCGCTATGATGCAGAAGCTGAAGGTGGTGTGATCAATATTATACTGAAAAAAGGAATTGAACTTGGAACACACGGAGGATTAGAAGGAACCTACGGAACCCGAAACCGCTCCAATGTGGGCGGAAGAATCAACCATCGTAATTTGAATCTTAATCTCTATGCGGGCTTTAATCACAGAAATTGGAAGTCAGTTGGCGAACGAAAGTCCACACGTGTCATTTTTGAAGACAACGAAACGCTGGATCAGAATACTACAAGCTCGTATCTGGATGTGGGCAATAACTTCAATTTTGGAGCAGATTACAGTTTCGGAAATAATACGCTGAGCTATGAGGGTGTATTTCAAGCAAGTGAAACCACCCAGCTCAATACACTTTTTGCACAGCAGGTTCGGATGGGGAAGGATTTTAACTACGTCCGAAGAAACAACGAAAATGAAACTGATGATGGACTTGACAATGCCTTGATCTTTGAGCATAATTTTAAAGAAAAGGGTCATTTATTCCGCGCTACAGCCAGTCATTCTTACAGGAATCAGTTTAAGACCCAGAATATTGACATCTTCAACAACACGCAACAACCTTTAACTGAAAATCTAACGGGTAGAGAACGTGCCTTTACAGACGAAGTGAGAAATATCACAGTCGCTCAGGCAGACTACATCAAACCGCTGGAGAAGGGGACTTTTGAAACAGGACTAAAAACCAACATCCGGGAGTTTGACAATGATTTTAACTACCAACGTTTTGATGAAGTCAGTCGAGATTTTGTCACCGATCCTGCAGTCAGCAACAGATTTGTATATCAGGATCAAATCCATGCAGGTTACTTGATTTACGCCGGAAAGAAATCAAAACTTGAATATGGAGTTGGGCTCAGAGCTGAGTATACTCAAGTAGACACTTATCTCTATAATTCTGACGAAGCAAATCAGCAACGTTATTTCAACCTTTTCC
This sequence comes from Algoriphagus sp., assembly GCA_041688245.1. Taxonomy (GTDB): domain Bacteria; phylum Bacteroidota; class Bacteroidia; order Cytophagales; family Cyclobacteriaceae; genus Algoriphagus. Next base: position 6,097 of record JBDNIP010000110.1, on the reverse strand, counting down.
CAAGTGTACAGGGACTTTATAATCTCAACGAAACTCATGCTATCAAATTCACTTACAGCCGTCGGATAGATCGTCCAAGAGCCTGGAGATTAAATCCTTTCCCGAATATTACAGATAGTCTAAATGTCAGAAGGGGAAATCCAAATCTGATTCCTGAAATGATTAATTCATTTGAATTGGGTCACTTGGCCAACTTTGAAAAAGTCAGCTTGACGACCAATTTATTCTACAGAAAAATCAATAACCAAATTGACTTCATCACGACTGTAGCAGATGGCATTTCATATTCACAGCCTGATAATTTGCTTTTTGCACAATCGTATGGAGTAGAATTCATCGGAACGGCAGAAGTCTCAGATTGGTACTCACTCAATGGCGGGATGACCTTTTCTGGAATAGAAGTGAATGCTTCAAATATCAGCGAAGAATTTACCAACAAAGGGTTCACTTGGAATGCAAAACTGAATCAAGACTTTAAGCTTCCGTTTGGTTTCAATTTTCAGATCGCCGCCAACTATGAATCTCCGGAAATTCAGGCTCAGGGAAAAAGTCTTGCGGTATATTACGTAGATAGCAGTATTCAGAAATCATTTTTGGATCGAAAAGGCACTATGACTTTAAGCGTGCGGGATGTATTTGATACAAGAAGATATGCTAGTAATTCTCGGACCAATACCTTCTCCCAAGATTTCTATTCGAAACAAGAAACACGAATCATTTTACTTTCAGCAAGATTTAATTTTTAAAGGTCCTCTTGGGAGAATCCCCTTAAATAGACTCTGTGGACTTAAAAATTAAAAAATTATACTTGCGCTCAAACAGTGGGTGGCTTCCAGGTTTCGTAAATACCCTTAATTGAATTGCCAATTCCTTTAGCGTCCCTATTTATGATGGCGACGCCTAAGACCAATATTGCAGCTGCCACGTTTAATCCTTTTTGGATATTATTCAAAGTCCTAATCGTACCATTAATTTCTGTTGTGATTGTATTGATCTTTTCCAGTGAATCGACTACTTCATCCATGACCAAAGTAGTAGCAAAGGCTAAAATATCTTCTCCCAATCTCAAAATTGAGTTCTGTAGATCACTCAATTCTTTATTTTGATCAAGCGTAAGACGACTCCAATTGTGATACCTAAAGTCTCCTATTGCTCTTCCTAAAAAATAGAAATTGTCTGACAATTGCTTTGATTGGTCGGAATTAAGATTTGCCATCTTTCTTAGTCATTAAGTTTATTGAATTCGGAGATTAAATCCTTTACGTTGCCGGCATATCCTTGCATGATCCCTTTCAGAGTTTTGACAGATAGTTTGTTCCGATTGTCATAGAGCACTTGATGACCTTGAGCTATTTCATCAAGACTTATGGCAAATACCTCAAGAACCATTTCCGTTCGCTGGATTTCATCTAAAGTTTGGTAGTAATTCGATGTTGCTTCCCCTTTTTCATAGTCTGAAAGAAGTGTATTATTCATTTTCATATCCATGTAGCGCACATAGAGTCGTTCTTTTTTAAATCGTAACTCTCCTTTGAGATTAGTCCCTACGATTAGCTTAAACTTATCTAATAATACCTGCATAGGCTTGTTGGCTTCCTCGATGTAAGAAGCTAGTTTTTTACGTCTATAAGAATCTGTTGTGGCTCTTAGCAGAATGTTGGAGAGGCTGGAAAAAGCAGCTACTGTTTGTTCTTCAATTCTCATTGGACCTAATTCCTTTGCACTTAAGGCACTGACTAATGCATCACTTGAGTAATCAGTCAGCTCATTTTGTGACAGATTTCCCAGACCTTCAAAGTATCCTTCAATAGAATTATAAATCACCTGGGTCACGCTGTCAGCTTCTTGATAAAGCGTACAGGTACATTCCTCGGCTCGTCTTATTTCATATTTCCGAATAGCCTCATCTCTACACCTATCCACACAATACTGATAAAATGAATACTCGATCTGTTCAAAATTTCTGATACTTACCGTCGAAAATCCAGCAAACTCGCCTACCGTTTTAAGATTAACACAGCCGGTAGATGAAACTAATAAGAACAGAAAAATTAGCGCGTGCCTTTGACCAAAATATTTTTTCATTTTTTGAAAGATTTTAAAAAGTAAAATAATTCCAAGCGATCATTTGCATCTTATTGGATATCACTATTTACCTGAATAAGATACAAAGAAAAGAACATTTGAAAAATATAATTCACATTTTTTGCAAAAAAAGTCCAACCTGTACTTTTCAAAAACTGGAGCGGAAGACTGAATCAAATTTTGAATTTTTTACTTTCTATAGATAGACTGGCGCTCGACTATCCAGCCAGGGTATTGCATCGGCAGTGGACTGATCTGATCTATTTTACCTAGCTACTCCCAGAGTTGATTGTATTTCGATTGAAGCGGTACTTGAATTGGACTGTGTCAATGTTTTTTGAACCAATGCTGGTACTGGTTACCCCTAACTGCTCTCTCATCCAAGCCAAAGCAACCTGGGCAATGCTGGCCTCCTGTTCCTTTGCGATTTCACCCATGACATCGGCTAGATCGTAAGCTTTTTCCTTATTTATTGGAGGAAAATCAAACTTGGTTCTTCTCGATTCTGAATCAGCTCCTTTCCCGGTGAATTTACCAGTAAGAAATCTTCCTGGAATGAGCTCCAAGGGAATATCGCCAAGTCATGAGCTGCTGCCATTGGGATTGATTCATGTTCAATATCGCTGCTGGCAGCTGAATAATAATATTGTAAGCCAAAAAATTTCTGATATCCTTGATATTCAGCAATTGACTATACTTTGGCGACCATCCAAGCCGTCCAGTTGCAAATGGCAACATACCTTTCTTTCCCAGAAGCCACGATGCCGTTAAGGGATTTCACTATTTCTTCCAAAACTGTCGCTGGATCTACCCCGTGAACATACAAGATGTACATGTATTCTAGTTGGAGTCGCTTCAAAATGGCATCCAATGAGTTAAAAATATGGTACCTAGCTAGCCCAGTACTATTTGGCTTATGATTCATCCTAGCCAAGACTTTGGTCGCTATAATAATCTCATCTCTTTTTACGCCAAGATCAAGTAATCCCTAATCCAATAATTGTACGGTTTTCTTTTCTTGATAAATTATATGTTATCCACAATCACGTCAGTAGCCTTACTTTATTTGCTTATTTAGACAACCGAGGGCAGACCGAAGACGGAGAGGCAGGCTGAAACACCCAATTATTTAATAAATACTAATTATATCCTTAGTGCCTCTGCAGGGAAAAGAAATGTTAAAATCCACCAGCTAACTTATAAAAGTATTCACCAGAATCAGGATGAGATATCATTTTCAAAGATTAATCTATTGGAATTTTATTTTGGATGTACTGAACTACATTGGAATATGATAATTCAACAAAAGTCTGTGATCTGGAAATTTGAATATAAAAATCATACTTTGATACTGTTAGTTTTTTCGATGTTTTTTTTGCACATCGATACAGGTTTTATCCTAAGAGCTTCCGGAATCTGCTCCTCAAGAATTTCGATCGAATACTATTCATGGAGGTTTAGGATATGGAGGATTTATTATTACAGCCACGATAAACTATGAACGGGTTTTGACGCAACATTTCGATAAATTTATCACAGCCACTTTTGCTAAAGTCGGCTATGGTACTTTTGGCGGATACTACGGCGCTGGACAGTATGCATTTGTCCAGTTTGGAATTTTAACTGGAAAAAAAGCACACCGTTTTTAGGCAAGCGCAGGTCCCAATTTTGATCTTAAAGGTGAAGGTTTGAATTTACCGATTGCATTTGGACTTGGATACCGTTACCAGAAACCGGGAAGACCATTTATGTTACGCACTGGAATAGCTTTTCCAGAGAGCATACATTTTGGAATGGGACTTTCTTCTTGAATTAAGTTAGGAAATTTTTAAACCTTAGATTTCAGCTGTTTTCTGCCCAAATACCTCCAGTACTTTTTTTTCAAGGACAAAGGAAAATAAGCCTTCAGCAAATTGGTCAAGGTAAGGTTCAATGGTAACCGTCTTGATAAAGGTGTTTGCTTTAAATAATTCCAATAGAGGGATTTATAAGGGTGATTACAACCCAAATTCCAAGGCTTGGGAACTCCCGTAAAGTGAATAATGCGAGGATGATTCAATGCTGTAGTCCAATCATCCTCAGAAAAATATGATGTATTGAGAATAGAATCTGAATCCCGGATCTCATTCGATTGTAAATTCCATTTTGGAGTCAAACGATACCAGTTGCCGCTTAAAACGGCATTCAAGCCACATTGATCTGCATATTCAATCTTCTCGGGAAACTCATATAAATAATCAATTACAGTATCCCCGAGGTTCAACTCTCTCCATTTATCCAATTGCAAAATCATAACTCCTGAATTGAAATAACCGTCCTCGGGACTTAAGTCTAGCCGAGCAAAATCATCTATTAAAAAGTCTCCTACAGCAGCTAATGGATACTCTCCCAAATCCGTTTCCCAAAGTTCCGTCAAATCGCCGTTGATAAGGATATCCGAATCCAGATAAAGCGCTTTTGATTCACCAATCAAATTAGCGGCAAACAATCTAAAGTATGTGGCAAGCGTAAAATGACGATTCAATTTTATATTTGAAAGTGAATCCAAGCTCAGCGATTTGAGGATGACCTCAGAGCCCATGTTTTGAACCATGACTGCCAAAGGTTCTATCCACTCAGGATTAGATTCTGCGCTGATCAAGTAGATTTTAAACTGTCTCCCTGGGTGATTTTTAAGGAGAGAAAAAATCGTTACCGTTGCAGGTAATAGGTACGCTTCGTCAAAGTTTAGTATTACTGGTATTCTGGAGGAAGTCAAAATAAATCAGTTTAGTTAGCTACATAAAACTATACTGCCGAATGTTTTGATCAAAGGATAAGCTTTAATATCTGATTTATTCCAACACATTTTAATGAGTTTATATGTCATTTCCATACTAAGAATTGTTTTTCTATTTCATTTGATCAATATTTCTCATTCATCTTTCAAAGATAGTTACGTGTAAAAACTATGGCTATGATTATAGCAGTAAAAAGTGTGATCAAAAATATAATTGATTATGCTGATACTCATCCGAGCCTGCTGGTCGGCCGTGGTGTTCCAATTTGGAATACAGCGGTAGTCCAGAAGCTGTTATAATTAAGGATAATGATTAAAAAGGAATACCTACTTTCTAAGCTATTCGAGATTCTGAAAACAAGTCGTATGCGGCTACAAGCGCTTGTCTTCCCACAGATTCACCATAGCGCTCATAGCTTGCTATAGCTGAACGATCCTCCACAAACACAGGCAAATATTCTCCTTCGACCTCATCCCAAAGTATAAGTATGTAGGCATAGGAAATCTTACTCGATCTACCTTGTTCTAACCAGGATTCGAAACGTGATTCTTCGAGCGATTTGGGAAAGTCCCGACCATCAAACATGGCAATTTATTTTGTGTGATTAAAGATAGCCCTAGGATTAATTCTTGGGCTATCTATTATTTCATTTAGCTAAAAAAGAAGCTAACAACTCCTAGAAATGGTGAACTACCTATTCTATTTTTGGTGAAAAGCGCCCCGTTTGATAGACTCTGGATGACATTCCTTTAAAAACACCTTCCACCACAAATTTATCTTCGCACTCTACCTTATCCAAGCCAGCGCCAGCTCCGGTGTCTAGCTTGGATTCATCATAAACATAAGTAAGGAAGCTGACTTTAGTTCGATTCAAAGCGATCGGTTTTACAATATTGATCGAGCAACCCCAAGGATAAAAATTAAACATCATATTTGGAAAAATCCAGAAATAATAGGCTGAAATCTGCTTTCCATAATCTTCATGAGTTGCAGGCAAATCAAAAACATGCTCCCCTCCTGCCGAATGACTGACTTGAAGATTACAATGCGGATAAAGTGCTGCCTCATATTTCCCATAGTCCAAGGCTTCATTAATACGGTCATGAACAAAAACAATGTGAAATCCTTCCAAGTAATTATCACAGTACAAAGCCCAATGTGTATTAATCAAGTGATCCTTGTTTCGACTCTGATCTTCTTTGAATTCTAGGCGCGGAAGAAAGCCAACCTTG
>JBDNIP010000109.1:0-3067 GCA_041688245.1 Algoriphagus sp. | reverse complement strand
CACGTAGTATAAAACCAGAAAGAATTAGCTCAACATAGCGAATACTTTGTGATCTCTGTTTTAAAACTTTGCGTCCATTGTGGTTAAAAAAGATTTTCATGAAAAAAGCCAACCCCATCTCTGGAATTGGCTCTTCGTTTAGTATCTATCAATTTACTTCGGCATAAAGGTCATCCCTGCCAAGATAAAGGTCCCAGGGTCTCCGCCGTTTTTGGTTTTGCTAGTCACATAAAGTGTATGCATTTTCCCATCAGCTGAAGCAGTTACCGGTATCATAAACGGTTTGTTATAGGTTCCTCGCTCATCTACAGTCACCGATCCTTGGCTGAAGACTCCCTCACCCACCTTAGTTCCAGTTGGGCTGTTCAGGTGTATTTCAAAGATCATATCTTCCTTCATTGGTTCTGTAGAAGCGGTCATCAGCATTACAGATCTGATATCTGTCAAGTCGATATTCTTCATTGCAAATTGCCCGGCTGTCTTTGGCACTACCAATAAATTCATTCCTCCATAGCTCATAGCACTATAATCTTTCAGATCAACTGCATTTGCCAAATCAACTGTATTGTTCATCAGATAAACTGAACTTGATCCAGATAGCGGTTTGATGCCGTCTCCACCTTGATCAGTGTAGGATGCTGTCAGCACCATAGCTCCGGCAGTAGAAGCAGCTTTGCCTTGAGTAGGATTAATCATGCCGGCAGCTGGCAGACTTGGTTTAGCTGCTACTCCATCCAATGATAGCATATAGCTGATCAAAGCATTCAGTTCTGAAGCTTTCAAGTTTGGATTCGCAGGCATTACGGTTTCTCCCCATACTCCACCACCACCATTCATGATTTTGGTTTGTAAGTAAGGAATGTCCTTATCCGAATACTTTTTAGCAACATCAGTATAAGCTGGGCCTATAGATGTTTCAGCTTCTTTATGACAAGTTTTACAAGTAAGTGAAGAGACCAAAGACTTTCCGACCATCGCATCTGTCATGACTTTATGGCCCATATCCGCTTCGGCCATGTCTACCCCTTCTCGGTAGTCTGCTGATACATAAAGTGTGGATAAATCGTTTTCAGCGTCTGGATGATCTCCGTCAGAAATAGAGATGGAGTAAGCCACTTGCTTGCCAGGAAAATAGAAGGACTTGTTTCCTGTGATTTCAATGGCTACTGCTGGAGCAATGTTTCCAGCGTAGACACTAGCAATGGGACTTGTTCCGGTTAATCCAGAAGGATCATTCGCAGTTACTTTGACTTCAAATTCCCCAATTTCATTGAACGTATAGCTCAATGATGGTTCTGTAGTAGTTTTTGATTTTCCATTTCCTAAATCCCAAGTATAAGACAAGGCATCTTTTTCTGGATCTGCTGCATTAGCTGAGAAATTAACTGTCAATGGGATTTTACCTGAGGTCTTATCTACCTTAAGTTCTGCCACAGCCGGTGCACGGTTTCCTCCGTTGAAATCAATTCGAGAAAGTCCTGAATCTGGATTTTTGGCAAACCAGCCATTTCCATATTCCAAAATGTACATTTTGCCATCAGGTCCCATTTCCATATCAATGAGTGCATTAAACTTGGTGCCTGCCATAAATGGCTCCATCTTCGAGAAATGGCCATTTCCATCCATCGTCACCGCTTTGATCCAACCTCTGATCCAATCGTAGATGAATAGTTTGCCATTGTAATAGTCCGGAAGCTTGGTGTCAGCGGTATACAAATCCGAGTAGTAAACTGGTCCTGCCATGGCATTCCTTCCACCCGAGCCGATAGCTGGGAAGTCTGGGGAATCGGCATACGGATACCAGATAAATGCAGGTTGTGCCGCTGGAAGTTCTTTGAGTCCAGTATTACTTGGAGAGTTATTTACCGGTTTCATCGGATCAAAAGTCAATCCCGGTGTGCCACTTACAAACTCAAATTCATGATATGGATAATTATTTCCCACAAAGTATGGCCAACCGAAGTTGCCAGCCTGTCTAGCCTGATTCACTTCATCGTAGCCTCTTGGACCACGAGTATCCAAGCTGTCAAGTCTTGCATCAGGGCCTACTTCGCCCCAATAAACCCAACCTTTTTTCTGATCTACGGAGATTCTATAAGGATTTCTGTTTCCCTGTACAAAGATCTCAGGTCGAGTTCCCTCGGTACCTTTTGGATATAAGTTTCCTTCCGGAATAGCATAGGTTCCATCAGGATTTACTTTGATTCGAAGGACTTTACCCCTCAGATCGTTTGAGTTTCCAGAAGAACGTCTAGCATCCCACTGCTCTCGACCTTGTCTTTGATCGAGCGGAGCATAGCCATTAAGGATATATTCAGAATCATTTTGATTGAAAGGTGTCGAGTTGTCACCGGTAGAAAGGAAGAGATTTCCATCTTTATCAAAAGCAATTGAACCGCCTGTGTGGCAGCAAATATCACGTTGTGAAGCAACATCGATAATGACTACCTCAGAATTCATATCCCAAGTGTCATTCTGAAAAGTAAAGCGAGAAAGTCTGTTTACCGACTCATCCCCGGTAGGTGCATAATAAACAAATACAAAACCGTTATCTGCGAAGTTTGGATCCTTCTGGATTCCCATCAAACCTTCTTCTGCATTGACTCCTTTGACATCAGTCTTCCAATACACGTCCAGCTTTGCTACTTCCTTAAGCTTCTCTGTCTCGCCGTTGAAAAGTAAAATCTCTCCTCTTCGCTGTGCGACCAGAATATCTAAATTTTGAAGAATCGTCATTTCCGTAGGCTCGGTAAATTCACCAACCGCAAATGAGGTCTTGGTGAAGCGATTTTCATCCGGAACAGACTGCGTGATCGCTTTCGAAAAGTCTAATTCTAAATTGTCACCTATGGTATATTGAATCCCAGCCAGCAAATGCTTCAGGAATAATTCTTCCTTGAAGGATTCATCCGTATGCCCACCACCTGTATAAAAAGCCCGACCTCCATCGTAGTCATGGTACCAAGCGATAGGATGCTTGCCCATATCCAAACCGCCTTGATAGGATTTTTCATCCAAAGTCAATAAAACGTTGACATCTGAATTCATTTTCTTGTAGCTGTACCAT
>JBDNIP010000768.1:0-3049 GCA_041688245.1 Algoriphagus sp. | reverse complement strand
TCAAGGCTTCAAGAGATAAAAGCTGGGAACGCGATCTCCGCAAGTTCCAAAACTTATTTATGGGGAATGATGAAGTGGCGGCACTTTCCAGTATCGAAAATCCTTGGGTGGTAGATTTTGCCGAAGGCGATGAAAAAAACGTTTTTCTTGCTTCAGCCAACCTACCCATCGAAATTGTCAATAATTACCTCGGCTATAAAATCAGCTTCGATTTGAAGGAATTTTATAATTCACACACGAACTATCGAATCGTAGGTGCAGCTAGATTTATAGAAATGGAACCCAACTCTGAGTCCCAAAAGGCTGATTGGGAGCAAAATCGATCTTTAGTCTATCAAAAATCTCCGATGAATATGTTCAGGGCGATGATCAAAGGAGAACAAGAGCAGCAGGGATTTTTCCTTTATGGAGACAAGCCAGGAGGATCTCCTTCCATGAATATGAGAACGGATGTTTTTGCAAATGAGATCGGCAAATCGGTCATCCCATATAAAAATCCTGACCTCATTACTGCCGCAGGTAAGCCGGGTGAATTTCTAATTGCCATGAAAGGTCGGATAGAGGTTCATTATCAAAAAGGCTATTCCCAAGTCAATACCTATGTGGATGCTCCCTATCCAGTATCTTGGCTAGAGGTGAATAAAGGAACTGTTCGGGTGCGGGATAACGGAATGATTCTTAACCCTCAGGATTTGGTCTTCTCCGGGGATATGGATCAAAAGCGGATTTCCACACTCTTGCCTTTAGATTACGATGCTGAGAAAGCAATCCAACTTCAAAATTTAGAGCGGACTGCTGCAAACTTTCAGGAAAAAATCTATCTCCACACGGATAAACCTTATTACTATGCAGGAGATCAACTTTACTTCAAGGCATACTTCAATTATGGAAATAGCTATTTGAGAGATGAACTAAGTAAAGTGCTTCATATAGAGCTGATCAATGCAGATCGGGATTTTGTGATTGAAAAGAAGTTTAAAATTATGAATGGGATTGTAGTGGGTGACTTCAGACTTCCTGATTCATCAAACCAGGAAAAATACTACATCCGTGCGTATACAAATTGGAATCGAAACTACGGCCCAAATCACTATTTCACTCAAACACTAAGCATACTCAATCCGTATCAGCGAGTGCTTGAGTCAGAGCAAACTGAGCCTATAACTGCGGATCGCGTGAGAATATTAGCGGATAAATCAAGCTATGGACCCAAAGAATTGGTGACGCTCACGATTCAAACAAGAAATGAGCGCGGACTTCCAGTACAGGCTACTCTGTCAACCGCCATACTGGATCAATCCCAAATCGTCCTGATCAACCCATCCAATTCCATTCAAAAATCTTTGACTTTGGAAGAGATCCCTGCAACAATGGGATTAGATAGATTCTCCTATCCAATTGAAAAAAATCTGATTCAGGGAGGTAAAATCTTGGATGAAAAAGACAAACCTATCGCTGGTCAAGTTGTGGCATTTATCAACAATTTCGAAGGGATGGTCGAATTGGAATCTGATCGAGATGGTGAATTTGCACTACAGGATATGGACTTCTATGGCCCGATGAAACTCGCCATTCAAGCGACAGACAAAAAAGGAAGGCCGGCTGCAAAAGTAGAGTTGGGAAAACCACTTAATGCTCCAGTCTTACTTCCTGTCGCAGGCTATTTCCCTCAAGTAAAAACAGTGTCAGCTCCTATTCGAGCGCTAGAAAAAGTCAATGAAGTGATAGAATTGGATTCTGTAATCGTAGAGGAACAAGGTCCAAAAACTCCAAAGGCAATCTATGGCACTCCAAGCTATATCGTCAAAGGAGAAAAACTATTAGCAACAGGAAATACTTCCGATCTGGTAAATTCACTAGCAGGGAGTGTTCCCGGAATGAGAGTAACCATTGAGGGAGCAAGTGGAAGACAACAGATCCGAATCCGCTCAGGAGCAGTTTCCGTTTCTTCCAGCATGGAACCTATTGTGATGGTCAATGGTAGCATTATGGTTAGCTCTGGAGGAGTCTCAGCTTCTGACAATCTCAGAACCATTAACCCATTTGATATCGATCGGATAGAAATTGTATCGCGGACTGTTTCCATGCTCGGGGATCAAGGCCGAAATGGAGTCATTGCAATTTACTTGAAAACCTTCGATCCATTGGCGGTACCATCAGGACAAAATAAAATCACTGGATTCAAAGAATTTCAGATTGAAGGCTATCAGCCGACCAGTCCTTTCTTCCAAGTGGATTATACCCAAGAGGCAGATCGTCAATTGAAGGACCAAAGGCAGACCTTGTATTGGAATCCGTACTTGGTAACAGATGAATCCGGGAATGTCACCGTTTCATTTTACACCAATGAAAATGCTGGCCCAATGACGGTGGAAGTTCGTGGATTGGGATTAGGTGGCTTACCGTTGTCGGGAACCTTTACAATTAATGTCAAGTAATCGTAACCATTTAAAATCCTTACTTTTGACTATGCGTGCAACCGGCTTGATCCTTCTATTCTTTCTTTTTGTTTGGTCATCTTATGCTCAAACAAGTGTCGGGATTCGAGGAGGATATACGACTTCTTCGTACAGTTTCCGAGCTGCACTTAGCTCTAGAGCCAGCTCAGTTCCAGGAATAGGGAGACCAACTTTCGCCTTGGTATTCGAACATTTCAATTCAAAAAACGCCGGAATTGAGGTCAATTTTCAATATGTCTCCAGTGGATTTGCCCAACCTAATGGAGAAACTGCTCCAATTTTAACCAACGAGACAGAATTCAATTATCTGAAAATGCCATTACTCACCAGCTTCTTCCTGGGGAAATCGGGTCGCATTCAGATTAAAATTGGCCCTCATTTTGGATATCTATTGAATGCAAAAGATATCCGTCGGGAATTTGAAAACACCAATGGAGGTATTCTTCCTCCTTTTGGAGGAGTGGATGACAAGCCTAAGAAGTTGATGTATGGAATCACTGCTGGAGCTGGAATTTCCAAGCTTTTTGGAAAAAGCACCCTGGCAGCTGAGGTTAGATTTGCTTACGATTTCACCAATCCTGAGAATCTGG
>JBDNIP010000767.1:0-5116 GCA_041688245.1 Algoriphagus sp. | reverse complement strand
AATATAGCATACGATCTGATCATTAGAGACCTCTATCCCAAAGGTTTACTGTATGTCGGTATGCAGGGGCCTGGCAAAATTGAAGTGTATGCTGATTCGCTACTAGTCATGATAGACAGGATATTGCCAGGGGAAGAAGTTAAGATTCAGCTGAGCTTTGTCTTGACGGAGTTTAGCGAGCAAATGGTCAATATCGCACAGCTGACTTCTGAAAATACGCCTGATGTTGAGGTGGTTGCCGATGCTATTAAATTGAAAGAGGTTGAGCTTGAGGTTCTGAAGACAGTGTCAGATGAGTTTGTCGAGGTAGGTAGGGAGCTTAGCTATTTACTTAGCATCGCCAACAATTCTAAAGTCAACGCGACAGAGGTGATTGTAACCGATATTTTGCCTTCAGAGGTGGAATATATCAGGTATGAAAGCTCAAAGGGATCAGTTTCATTTTCTATCTCCGACAGGAAAATCGAATGGCTGTTGGATAGTCTTCAGGCAGGTGAGCGAGCGGAATTGAGACTTTTTGTGAAGGCTGTCAAAGTTGAAAGTCAGGTGATGAACTCCGTGAATATAAGTTCAAAGGAGCAGGATTCAGATTACATTAATAATGAAGACGTTATCTTCCATTCACAGATTGAACTTCATTTTCCAAATGTATTTACACCCAACGGGGATGGCGTGAATGACCAATGGGAAATCACCGGACTGGAAGCCTTTCCTGATAACACGCTTCAGATTGTCAACCGTTGGGGAGTACGGGTATTTGAAGCCAAACGATACACCAATAATTGGACAGGTGATAACCTCTTAAAAGGGACCTATTTCTATCTATTTAAATGGAGAGATAATGCCAATACCAGTTATGAGCAAACTGGTTTTATCACCTTGATTAGATAAGATTCCTTACAGTTTAAAGTAGGAGGGAAGATTCGATCAGAAGTGTGGATGATTAGGTGATTAACCACTAGAATTAAATCCCCAATGAGTTATCTAGGTAAGATTACTACTAAATTAATTTGTAGATAAAAGATGAATAGACTCAAAGCAATTATCGTAATACTATTGATTTTTATGGCAGTGCAAGGTGCAGTAGGTCAGCAGATTCCGCAGTTTAGTCAATATCTGTTTAATCCCATTTACATCAATCCTGCCTACACAGGTTATAAAAATGATCTTTTTGTACAAAGTTTCTACAGGAGACAATGGGGAGGAATTGATGGAGGCCCACAAACGTATGGGATAGCGGCCGATGGAATGCTGCCCTCTCAAAAGCTGGGGATCGGAATGATAGCCATGAGTGATAAAATTGGTCTGCAAAGCACACAGTCACTGTATGCCAATGTAGCATATCACTTGCAGTTGGGACGTGATTCGTATTTGAGCTTTGGGACAGGTTTGGGGATAGTGAACTATCGAATGAATATTGAGGATTACGACCCTACAGTAATAGATGACCCTACATTGAGTGCTGGTGGAGGTGGTATATTCTATCCCGATCTTCGCTTAGGTTTGCTGTTGTACTCCGATTATATATTCGTTGGATTATCCGTGGATCAGGTTCTTGGGGACTTGTTAGATTTTGAAGACGAAGATTTAGTAGTCAACCCACAAAGATCATATGCTTTTAGCCTAGGAGGTATGATCGATCTTACAGACCAAATCTTGTTAAAACCCAGCGTGCTTTTGATGGATGATTCCAGAGCGATGACTCGAGTTGATTTCAACTTACTATTGATGTATGACGAGGCGATTGGTGTAGGAATAGGCTACAGAAGGAGTTTTAATCTATTTGATCGGTCAGAATATGTGTTTAATAATAATGTGGGTCTGCTGCTATTAACAGAAATTCGACTGGGGGAAAGTTTTCGGCTAGGCTATTCATTCGATTATCCAATGGGTGATTTGAGGCTTGGTAATTCCCATGAATTGTCCTTGGGATTTCTCGTACCGTCTAGACGTTCCCGGTTAAGATCACCCCGTTATTTTTAATGAGAAGCTATGAAAGTCAACCTTTTTATCGCGTTTGGTGTATTGCTGCTAATTGGTTGCTCGACTAATAAAAGAGCTTTAACTGAGGCAAATGATCATTTTGAAATATTTGAATATGATTTGGCTATAGACGGTTATAAGAAGTCTTTTGACCAAAATCCAAGCCAAGAAGCATCCTATAAACTTGCAGTTTCCTATTGGAAAAAAAGAGAGTTCAGAGATGCGGAATATTGGTACATATTGTATCAGCAAAAGGGCGAAATGGATGTCAGTAAACTTTATGAATTGACGGAGATCTATATAGGAAATTCCAAGTTTGAAGATGCCAAATCTGCGCTTACTTCAATAGCGACACTGGACAGTACTCAGACAGAAACAGGCAAATGGAACATGCTCAACAAGTCTGCTTCCGAAGCTAAAGACCTGCTCAATGTGGATACGGATTATGTATTAATGCCACTGAAATCAGTAAACACTGAATTTTCGGAATTTGGCTATACGCAGTTTGACGGGCGAAAGTATTTCGTGTCTGATCGTATTACTGCAGGCCCAGGCAGCGCTATGGACAATTCAGCCAAGATGTATGGATGGACCGGAAATGGGTATTTGCAGGTATTTGAAGCAGATTTCGACAGTCTGAGTATGGATTTGAAAAATATCACTGCATCTGATGAGTTTCAGGGCGAGCTTCATATGGGTCCGGTAACTTTGGATAGTTCCTTAGCCTTCAACACCTATACTCCCAAAGATGAAAAGGCAAGAGTGGGGAAATTGGATGAAGTAATTCCCAAAATCAATTTCTCGGATCGTCTTACAGGGAAAGAACAGTTAATTCCTTCTTTAGCTGAAAATTTCCTGACTGACCCTTTTTGGGATACCAAAGCTCAAAGATTGTATTTTGCCGCTGATTTCTCAGGAGGGTTTGGTGAGTTAGATCTATATTATATTGACTTGATATCCGGTGAATGGGGAGTGCCTACTAATCTAGGAAGTAGCATAAACTCCTTTGGTATCGAGCGAAGTCCATTTATCCATCAAGATACGCTTTACTTTTCCTCAAATGGTTTGGGAGGTTTGGGGGGATTAGATATTTATAGCAGTCCATTACAGCAGGAGCTAGTGACCCAACCAGTTAATTTGGGAGTTCCCTTTAATTCCAATAAAGATGACTTTTTTTTCTATATCGACGACTCGTTGCAGGGGATTAAGTTTCTTTCCTCAGACAGAGATGGCTCCATGGGTATGGATGATATTTATTATGTCTTTCAGATTCCTGAGGATTTGATTCGACGGATAGTTGTCATAGTCACTGACGAAGATACTGGCGTCCCATTAGAAAATATGGTGGTCGAATTCCAAAGACCAACTACTAAATTGATCCAAAATCTGATCACTTCCGAGCTGGGGCTAGCTGATTTCAATCTTGATTTATCTGATTCGTTGGTTAAAATTAAAGTTTACGGCTCGGGATATCTCAACTATGAAATTGAAGCTCACGACGTACAGGCATCGGATACTGTCTTCGTTGCACTCCAGAAGTTAAAGTTAAATACCTCGATAGTGCTGGAAGCTATCAATTATGATTTTGACGAACATACTATCAGACTATCTGAAAATGAATCGTTGATCAAATTGATAGATAATTTACGTTTCAATCCGGATTTAAATGTTGAATTGAGATCTCATACAGATACTCGGGGAACCCCGGCTTACAATCAGAAGCTTTCAGAACAAAGGTCTGCTTCTGCAGTAGACTTCCTGATCGAAAAAGGAGTTCAGAAATCCAGAGTTTTTGTGCAGTCTTATGGTGAATCCTATCCTTTGGTCAACTGTGGGGATCAATGCTCTGAGGAAAAACATGCACTTAACAGACGAACGGAATTTGTCTTTTTCTATGGTGAATTTCAAGATAGTCCTTACACTTACCCCATTTCTGAAATCGATGAAGGGCAATCGATTCAGTACGATAATGCAGGCCAAAACGCATTGAAGCTGGCACACACAACAGACAATAGGAGTGAGGGGACTAAGACTGTTTATACTCCCAATCTAGACCAAGTATATGATTACGATAGCACCACTACGACAAAATATTTCGGGCTTTATTACCTGATTGTTGGAAGCTTCCAAACCTTTGTGGACGCACAGGATAAAATTGCTGAACTTAAATCTAAAGGATTTACTACCAATCATATTATCGCACCCACGGATGCTGAAAAGCGCTATTGGGTAGCCATAGATAAGTTACTTACCTTCGATGAAGCATCTGAAAAAACGGATTACTATAAGGAAAAAATGAATAAAAAAGATATTTGGATTTTATATCTGGATAAGGCTGATTAGCTGGGAATCGCTACAAAACAAATGGTTCTACCCCAAATTTAATGGAATAGCGATATTTGAAAAAAAGATATTTACAGCGAATTTCTTCAGGGTAGTGCTCAATCCGGAAGACGGATGGAGCGTTCAGTCAGTCAAATCAGCCGTGGGCAAAGGTGAGATTTATAGCGCTCTCAATCATATTTTGAAGAAACTTGAAGACCAAGAAACGGGTGAGATCTGCAAGGTATATGATCAGGATCCACCGTGAGTCTGGAGGTACTTAGACCGCATGCAATATAAGACTTAAGATAGGTAGACTGCCTCGGATTACTACTTCATCGGGCAAGGTTAAGACCATTCATCACTTGAGTATCCGGTTATGAGCAATACAGCTATTTGTTTGAACATGCGGTTATTGACTTACTAAAAGCAAGTAAAAATCAAACCAAGACTGCTCAACTGATGCGCCCTGGATTCAGGGTGGCAAATCGGATATGCACTTGAGCACAACAAGGGCATGGAGAGAAGAAGCTACAGCAAGCTGGTTTTTGTATCTAATACGTATTGATGAAAAGTCCTTTCAAAAGACCCATCAGTACCTCCACTGTCCTGAGTATACTTGATGTGGAAGGAGAACAGATGAAGAAGTGTTTTGTACTGTTCATCTCTGCTAAGATGCCTCGCTTTGATGGCTTAGCAGGTAATTTATTTTAATCCGCCAACTAGCTGCTTTTGATATCCCAATAAATCAGAGTAAAATTAGTCTGGGTACACGTGGAAGGATCTCCTTTCCCCAGTTCTTGGATTTATT
>JBDNIP010000766.1:0-3875 GCA_041688245.1 Algoriphagus sp. | reverse complement strand
TATCAATCCATATCGAATTCCGTCTCGATATACTGCGGAGCCGAAATCTGAATAGTTTCCAAAGTAGCCACGTGTCGCATACCTGAATGGATTAAAAAAACCAGAATCATTAGAAAGGTCTTCTCGATTATCTGTCAGTTTTTGTCTTCGAAGCTCCACTAGATTTGCTCTGAGCTCGAGCCTCATCCAGTTGTTGGCTTGATAGGCAAAAGCAGCATCGATTCCAAAGCGCCAATTTTCTTCAGTCAAAGGAATCTCAATCGGTCCCGGAATTATTGATAGGCAGTTCAAACAAGGCCAGATAGTGCCTGATGGAGGGAAGTAAAAATTCATTACTCCATCAGCTCCAGATTCTCTCGAGAGGTAAGAAGTAAGGTTGAAAGATGTTTTTTCACTTAATTGGAAGTTTCGTCTCGCAAATATTCCAATACCAAATAGCTGATTATCTACGGTAGTTTGATATACTGTAGTTCTGGAATTTTGAGAAATTATATTGCCTTCCTGATCGCGAGTATTGTACTCATTTGTCAAAGAAAGTGGAGAAAGTGACTCTATGTAAGAATTGAAACTTACCATAAAGCCTAAATCCCAATTTTGATTTAGCCGAAAACCAACCATCGATCTTAGACTTCCAAATCGCTCATTCCCTAAACTAACGAAACTGGTTGCTTTAATTGATTTTTGCCAGTAAGACCCATCTATCCCAATCCAAATTTTAGAATTGGATTGGGCAAAGGAATTTGTCGAAAAAAGAAAAATGATAGCTAGAATGTATAACTTTTTCATAATGGAAATTTTAGGTTTGTTATTTTTACGGACACCAGTATCAAATGATTTAAAAAAATATGTTCACTTTTTCAGATTTAGTTAAAAAGCTTTCTTTACAGCTTGAAATTTATGATTCTCAAGAAGCTGAAAGCCTAGTTAGTTGGCTTTTAGAGCATCATCTAGGATTGAGAAGAGTAGATATGATGCGTCTCGTGGAGGAAAAAGACCTGCTGGAAAAACTGTTTGAGGATTTGAATCGGCTGAAATTGGGAGAACCGATTCAGTATATTTTGGGCAAAGCGCCTTTTTACGGGCGAGAGTTTCTGGTCAATTCTTCCACCCTGATTCCCCGAAATGAAACCGAGGAGCTGGTTCATTTGATACTCAAGGAAAATAAGGCAATTGGCTTAAAGGTGCTGGATATCGGTACGGGTACGGGCTGCATCCCGATTTCTTTGGCTCTAGAAATGGGTAGCACAGAAATGTATGGCTTGGATGTTTCCAAAGATGCGCTAACGATTGCAGCGAAGAATGCCAAAATGCTGCATGCATCGGTGACTTTTTTGGCCTGCAATATTTTGGAGGAAAATCCTGAAGTCAATGATCTGGACATTCTGGTAAGTAATCCACCCTACATTCCTGAAAAAGGAAAATCAGAAATGCATCGGAATGTATTGGATTTCGAGCCGGGATTGGCGCTTTTTGTTCCCGATAATGATCCCTTACTTTTTTACAAAGTTATTGCAGCTCAAGGTAAAAGACTTCTCAAAGCTGGAGGCAAAATCTACTTTGAGGTCCATGAGGATTTTGGAACTCAAGTGACTTTTTTATTGGAAAAACAGGGGTATTCTGAAGTTAGATTACTGAAGGATTTGAATGGTAAAGATAGAATTGTAGTAGGAAAGTGGGAGCTAGGAAGTTGAAACCAGCCAATGCAGCTGAATCTGCGTTCCAAAACATAGTTTTTTTTAACCTGTAAGATTTTCCAATTCCTCTTTTTCTTTGATAATTATTCCCTTTTGAGAGGATTATAAAATCCCTTCACCTATCCAAAAAATCCCAGGCGCTTTGATTTGGGTGATTCCTTCCGGCACTTCGATCATCGTCGCATAGGTGATGGGGAGAATTAGCTCTCCTTCGGAATTTTTGAGTTCTATTGGCATTCCTTCTTTGGCGTGGATGTGAATTGAACTCTCAGCAAACCACTTTTTGAATTCCCCGGATTTTACAGGATAGTATTTCCAATTGCCATCGACAAGAGTAAGGTTAATCAAATCCAATTTATCTTCCAATTCAAAAGCTGTCTGATGCGGTATTCCCACTAGATGAACCGCTTCGTGCTTGCTTTCCAGTAGGTAATTTATTCCTTCATTCAAAAAATCACCCTGCTCCACAGTCCGAAATTTCACCGGATATTGGGATTGCAGCAATTCTAAATTTTCTTTTTGAAAAGCTGCCGAAGCCAGAATCACATCAATTTTGATTCCCCAACTGAGGACTTGATCCAAAGCTTTTTCGCTCACCAATATCGTAGGCACCCATTCAAAAATCCCGGAAATTTGATCGAAGCGAATGTTTTCAGTATTTAAAATCAATACTGCCGGTTCCTGCTGCTCTTTTACAAAATGATGGGAAGACATCAGCTCCAGAGTTTTTGATAAAATCGATGCGCATTTCCAAAAGCCAAGCCTTTGAGCTGCGCTTCTGTTAAGTCAATTGTCAAACTATCCAAAATTGAGGGGTATTTTCCGGCATTTTCTGCCAATGGAAAGTAGAAGGGAATCCGGCTGGGATCTCCAAAGTTCTTGGTGTAGAAAAAGTCCGCTCCAAAACAGATGTTCTGTTCTGCTCCGATCTCAAAACCATAGAGAATATGCTCAAATAATCGCTCAGGAACATCTGTATCCAAGAAAGCGCGAAGAAAATTGACTCCTATAATTCCGTCCCGATGGATGATTTCTTTGGCAAACTCATCCGTCAGATTGCGCCGATGATTCCAGATATTTCGGAAATTTGAATGACTGGCAATAACCGAAACATCGAGATTTTCGGCATCAATGTGATTTAAAATTCCCTCCGCCAAGAGATCCGAAGTATGGGATAGGTCGATTGGAATCTGCTTTCCTGTCATATAATCCAACAGCTTTTTGCCATCATCTTTCAAGCCGACGCCATCGGTATAGTTTCCGCCACCAAAGCGATTTTCGGTATGATGTGTCAAACTGATGTAAGCCAATTTCCCTACTTGCGCAATGATCGAATCGAGCTGGGCATGGATTTCCGGCCAAGAAGCTGTTTCATTTCCAAATCCAGCGGCATTTTCAACCGAGGCGATGATTCCGACCTGACGTTGTTTTTCCCAGTTATTGAGGAAATCTTCATTTGCAAAAGCCAAATCCATCGAATTATTCTTCAATAATTTGGAGAAAATGGCGGCTTGCTTACTCGCCAAACTCATGCTCTCAGGTCGCACATCGGTATAAATCGCCATAACCTGTGTGCGTACACCGCCCTGAATCAACCAGGGAATTGCACAGACGATATCATCTTTGGCATAAGGATTGGCTTCGGGAACAACGCAGAGGTAGGACAGCAAGTCACAATGCATGTCGATAATAGGCAGACGCATGATATTTGGGCTTTGGAACAAAGTAAACCAAAAAATGGGTGTTTTTTAATACTTTTAACATTGATTCGAATTGCTCAATTTCAAAAAAAGACAACTATGGCTATTTCAAAAGCTTTCAATTTCAAAAAGTGGATTGATGAAAACAGACATCTGTTGAAGCCTCCGGTGGGTAATCAGCAGGTTTTCAAAGACAATGCAGACTTTATCGTCATGGTTGTAGGCGGGCCTAATTCTCGGAAGGATTATCATTACGATGAAGGCGAAGAGTTTTTCTACCAATTGGAAGGTGACATCACACTCAAAATTATCGAGGATGGCACCCCAAAGGATATTGAGATCAAAGAAGGTGAGATTTTTCTCCTTCCTGCAAGAGTCCCGCATTCGCCCCGCAGACCGGCCAATACCATTGGCTTGGTAATCGAGCGCTACCGAAGAGCTGGGGAGCAAGATGGTTTTATCTGGCATTGCGAAAACTGTG
>JBDNIP010000765.1:0-6359 GCA_041688245.1 Algoriphagus sp. | reverse complement strand
TCTCCATTTAACCAATAGCTTGATCCTGCCTCCGAAAATATAATTTTCGAAGTATTCCATTCTCCGGCCGGCTTCACCGCTCCTTCATAATCAGGTTCAGTCATCGCATAATCTGCGCCTAGAGATTGCCAAGCTTCAAGAGGCTCGGGAAAACCGAGCTGATCAATAACTTGATATTCCGGTCCTGTGTAATAAGGGGCTTTATATTTTGGATCTTCTACCACATGATAAAAGACCCCACTGTTTCCACCTGAAGAAATTTTCCAAGTGAACTCCATTTCGAACTCTTCGAATTCCATAGGTCCAAAAACAATATCACCACCAATATCTAAACCACCAGTTGCACCAAGGCCTTTCAACGCTCCTTCTTCTATGATCCAATTGGAAGGCAAGGTGTCTGCATTAAATGCTCTCCAGCCATCTGCGCTTTGTCCATCAAATAATAACATCCAACCATCCGATTTTTCTTCTTCAGTTAGACTATTGTCAGGTATTATTAACTCTACCTCCACTACCTCCTTAAGAGAATCTTCTGAAGGTTTCGGTTCACAAGACCATACAATTGCCAGCATTACTACAAATGCAATTTTTGAATTTTTCATTTTATTGATTTGATTTTAAGTTTCTGACTCAACTTTCGACATTTCAAATCTCTTCAGATAACCCAAAGTTTGAAATTGAAAAGAAGTCCTTTGATCAGGACCAAAAGTTAATTGAAATTTTTAGAAAAGTATTTGATATAACCTGAATTTTTCACCAGCGGTAAGCTGAGTGATCACTTCCTAGATTATTGAAAAATATTCTTTGGCGCCTAACAGTCTTGATCCATACCATGAAAACATCTCTCCATCTACTATGACAATTTTAGCCTGAGGTAAAAGATTCTCAAATTCTTTCAAATGTTTGGTTTTAAATGGAAATGGCTCTGAACTCAATAGTAAATATTGTGGATCAAGTCGCTTGAGTTCTTCCAATATGATTTCAGGATATCGGCTTTCCGTAATTAAGTTCTCAAATCCCGCATAAGGCAACATCCCATTTATAAATGTATCTGAACCGACAGCCATCATTGGCTTATTCCAAATCAAGTAAATAGCTGTCCCTTTTAATTTTACCTTTTCCAGGAAGTCATCATGGATTTGATCAGAGATTGATTTTGCCCTTTTTTCAACTTTAAAAATTTCACCTAATCGCACTATCATATCCAGACTATCCTCCAAAGAATAGATGTCACTCATCCAGACAGGATAGTTATTCATTAACATTTCAATCCCAGTCTGATCATTTTCCTCTTTATTTCCAATAATCAAATCAGGCTTTAATTGATCAATCAACTCAAGATGGTAGTTCTTTGTGCCACCCACTGTAGCCTTTTCCTTTCTAAGGGATTTGGGGTGGACACAGAATTTTGTCACTCCCACTATAGTATCTTCCAAACCTAAATCCACTAATAATTCTGTCTGGGATGGCACAAGTGAAATAATTCGCTTAGGAATAGTCGGGATAAAAATGGAGCGATGGAGTTGGTCAAAAAAAATCATATTCGGTTTAAAATTTTAAAAGAGCACGACCAAATCTCGATTCGGCCATGCTCCAGGAATAGGAACTTATTTTATATACCTAAAATCAAAACTAGGGTCGAATTCGATCAAAAATTCATACATCAAATTGATCACTTGTTCAATATCATCTTTACTTGCTGTCTCTACCGTAGTATGCATATATTTCAGAGGCAAAGAAATCAATGCAGATGGCACGCCGCCGTTAGAATACGCAAAAGCATCCGTATCTGTACCCGTGCTGCGAGAAGCTGCTGATCGCTGAAAAGGAATCTCTTTTTTCTTTGCGGTAGCAATGATCAGATCCAGCAGTTTCTTGTGAACAGATGCGCCGTAGGTTAAGACAGGCCCATTTCCAGCTGTCAGATCACCACTGACTATTTTGCTATACATCGGAGCGGTGGTATCGTGACATACATCGGTAATAATTGCCACATTGGGCTTGATAGTAGCGGCGATCATTTCTGCACCTCTTAGTCCGATTTCTTCTTGGACTGAATTTACTACATATAGACCAAAAGGTAATTTCATGCCGGACTCTTTGATTCGACGAGCTACCTGAGCGATCATGTATCCCCCGATTCTGTTATCTAGTGCTCGGCCTGAATAGAATTTTCCATTCAGCTCAAATAATTCGTCTTGGAATGTGATTACACAGCCAACATGAATTCCCATTTCCTCCACTTCCACCTTAGTCCTCGCACCCACATCGATAAATATGTTATCTAAGGTTGGAGTATCTTCTTTGCCGTCTTTTCTCACATGAATAGCTGGCCAGCCAAAAACTCCTGGAAGCATACCCTTGTCCGTGTGAATATTCACCCGCATGGAAGGCGCAATCATGTGGTCTGATCCACCATTACGACGCACATAGATGTAGCCATCGTCTTTGATGTAATTAACAAACCAGCTAATCTCATCGGCGTGAGCCTCGATTACAAATTTATAGGGTGCCTCGGGATTGATCACTCCTACGGCTGTCCCATAATTGTCAGTGAAATACGTATCGACAAACGGCTTGATGTAGTCTAGCCAAAGTTGTTGACCCGGAGCTTCAAATCCTGTGGGGGAGGCATTGTTAAGATATTTTTTTAGAAAATTTTCTGCTTCCTGTTTTATATTTTCGCTCATAGTTATTATTCGATGTTTTACAGATGACAGTCTGCAGCACTTTAATGTTTTGATAAAAAAAATTAATTCATTCTGATATTAATTGTGATTGATCTGAAAGCTTGATCCTTAGCGAATTTATAGCGGTATGTTTCCATGCTTCTTTTTCGGGATTTTGTCCACCTTATTCTCAAGCATTTTAAAGGCTTTGATTAATTTCATTCGAGTCTCTGAAGGCACAATGACTTCATCGATAAAGCCACGATGTGCAGCTCGATAGGGATTGGCAAACTTAGCTGTATACTCATCCACTTTCTCCTGAAGCTTAGCCTCTGGATCAGCTGCTTCGGCAATTTCCTTTTTAAATATAATCTCCGAAGCACCCCTTGCCCCCATTACTGCGATCTCTGCCGTTGGCCAAGCAAAATTTAAATCTGCACCGATATGCTTGGAATTCATCACATCATAAGCTCCCCCGTAGGCTTTTCGGGTTATCACCGTAATCCGTGGCACGGTAGCCTCGCAAAAAGCATATAATAATTTGGCTCCATCGGTGATTATACCATTCCATTCTTGATCAGTTCCCGGTAGAAATCCGGGGACATCAACCAAAACGAGCAGAGGCACATTAAAGCTGTCACACGTCCGAACAAATCGAGCAGCTTTAATGGAAGCATGATTATCCAAAACTCCAGCCATAGATTGAGGTTGATTTCCGACTATCCCAATACTTCTACCTGCGATTCTAGCAAAACCAACCACGATATTGTCTGCATAATTTTCATGAACTTCCAAGAAGGACTTCTCATCCACAATCCCTCTTATGGCGTCCCTAATATCATAAGGATGATTTGGGTTTTCTGGAATTAGTGAATCAAGCTCTTTACGAATCTCATCTACTTGATTCTCATAAAAATATACTGGTGCTATTTCTTCACAATTTTGCGGAAGGTAGCTCAGCGTTTGTTTGATGTGTTGGAGGCACGCTAATTCATTGGCACAAGAAAAATGAGTGACTCCGCTTTTAGTACTGTGTGCAGATGCTCCTCCTAATTCCTCGGCCGTAACATTCTCTTGCGTGACAGTTTTGACGACATTCGGTCCAGTCACGAACATATAGGACGTATTCTCCACCATAAAAATAAAGTCAGTAATTGCCGGAGAATAAACCGCTCCACCAGCGCATGGACCCATTATTGCTGAGATTTGAGGAATAACTCCTGAAGCTCTTGTATTCCGGTAGAATATATCTGCATAGCCGCCAAGCGAATTCACTCCTTCTTGAATTCTAGCTCCACCAGAATCATTCAATCCGATGACTGGAGCACCATTTTTCATTGCCATATCCATGATCTTACAGATTTTCTCTGCATGCGTCTCAGAAAGGGATCCTCCAAAAACAGTAAAATCCTGCGAAAAGACATAGACTAATCGTCCATTGACTTCACCATATCCCGTTACGACACCATCTCCTAGGTAATACTGCCTATCCAATCCAAAATCTTTAGTACGGTGTATTACGAACTTATCGATCTCTTGAAAAGTACCTTTATCAAGCAATAAATCAACTCGCTCTCTTGCCGTAAGCTTACCTTTGCTATGTTGCAAGTCGATTCGATGCTGACCCCCACCGAGGAGAGCTTCATTATTTTTAGTGGTTAAAACCGTTAACTTCTGCTGATTTGGAGTCAAAGTTGAATTAGGTATGTGCTGTTCTGCCATAGAAAATATTTTTAGCTAAATCAAATATAAGATCCTTTGGACTGTAAGGAAATAAATTAGCTTAATGCCATTACTTATTCCACAGACTTGGCAATGAAATCTTAGTATTATCGAACTTCGATAAGCTTTCATCTTTATTAATCCATTGAAACTCAATAAACTTTCTATCTTCGCCAAACTTAAAAATTTGGAACTATTATGAGCACGCGAAAGGCAGCGGTGATTGACATGGGCACCAATACATTTCATTTGTTATTGGTAGAAATAAGCGGGATGAGCTTTAAAACAATTTATAAGGAGAAAATCCCTGTGAAAATCGGTCAAGGTGGAATAAATCTCGATTTTTTAGCTCCTGAAGCGCTCAAAAGGGCAATGCACACACTTCGACATTTCAAAAATCTTATTAGTGGTGAAGGCATTAAAAATACGTTTGCCTTCGCTACAAGTGCCATTAGAAATGCAAAGAATGGACCTGAATTTGTCCAAGCTGTGAAATCTGAAATCGGTATCGACATCAATGTTATTTCCGGAGAACAAGAAGCTCAGCTAATCTATGAAGGGGTTAAATTATCTGGTTCACTTAACGGTCAAGCGGAATTGATAATGGATATCGGAGGAGGATCGGTCGAATTTATTATTGGAACTTCACAAGAGGTATACTATAAAGAAAGTTTTGAGATTGGTGGTCAGCGACTGATGGAATTGTTTCATCACCATGACCCAATTCTCCCAGAAGAAATCAGCGAGTTGAAAAGCTACCTGAGCCAAAAACTCCAACCACTACTTGAGGCAATTAAAATCTTTAATCCTATTGGCCTAGTCGGTGCATCCGGAACTTTTGACACCTTAACTGACATGTATTTTGAATCGATACTTCAGTCCAAGTTGACAGGTCCACATGTTTTTGAGTTACCAGTTGATGGTTTTAATAGAATATATCTTGACCTACTTTCCAAAAATCATCTGGAACGAATGGCTATTCCTGGCATGGTTCCTCTGCGGGCAGATATGATTGTGGTAGCGGCTACGCTCATCGACTTTATTTTGAAACTAATGCCGATCCGCTCCATCACTTGTTCTCATTATGCACTCAAAGAAGGTGCAATATCCAGACTTTTGGTTGCGGAGCAAACTGCTTAATTTTTGATTTCAAAAAATCAACTCCTTATCTAGAACCAAAAATTAACCTTTTGGTCTTTTCTTTTTTCCGATGAATTATTCTTACGACCAACTCTACCAATTTACTTTTCAGATGCTTTGCAAAATCGGTTGTCCCGAAGATCAGGCAACGACTGCAACAGAAGTTTTGCTTTCAGCAGATCTTCGCGGCGTAGACTCGCATGGAGTGGCTCGGCTTTCAGGCTACGTTCGTCTTTGGGAAAAAGGTCGGATCAATGCCACACCGAATATTCGAGTGGTATACGAGACTCCATCTACGGCCGTAGTGGATGGTGATGGCGGATTAGGCTTAATAGTTGCACCTTTTGCAATGCAAGTAGCCATCGAAAAAGCTAAAGTAGCTGGAACAGGTTGGGTTTCGGTAAAGCATTCGAATCACTATGGAATTGCAGGCTACCATGCCATGATGGCCTTGGAGCATGATATGATCGGGATTTCTATGACAAATGCCAGTCCTCTGGTCGCACCTACTTTCTCCCAAGAAAGACTGCTCGGTACCAACCCGATTGCTGTGGCAATCCCTGCTAAAAATCAGCCTCCATTTGTTGCAGACTTGGCTACGACCACGGCTGCCAATGGCAAATTGGAAATCCTCCAACGCAAAGGAATGGATACGCCTTCTGGTTGGGTCCAAGACAAAACCGGAAATCCTACCACCTCTGCAGATGGTGTAAAAGACGGTGGCGCCTTATTGCCGTTAGGCGGAGATCGGGAACACGGTTCTCACAAAGGCTATGCGCTGGGATCAATTGTAGATATACTTTCGGCAGTTCTTTCAGGTGCTAATTA
>JBDNIP010000108.1:0-3184 GCA_041688245.1 Algoriphagus sp. | reverse complement strand
ATCTATAATTTTGGCTACATCAGTACAGTAGATGGAAGTACGTCCGTCATCAAAATCGGTAGTAAAACCTACTTGATTATTGATCACAAAATGAATGGTTCCTCCGGTATTGTAGCCGTCCAAGCCTGCCATTTGAGTAACTTCATAGACAATCCCCTGACCTGCTACTGCGGCATCTCCATGGATCAATATTGGAAGTGCTTTTCTCGCATCTCCTTGATGTTCAGTATCAATTTTAGCTCTAATGAAACCTTCCACAACAGGATTTACTGCTTCAAGGTGAGATGGATTAGGAGCTAATTTAAGATGTACTTTATTGTTTTTAGGGGTAATGATATCACTGGAATAGCCCATGTGGTATTTCACATCGCCATCTCCCATCGTCAGGTCAGGCTTTGTAGTACCTTCAAATTCCGAGAATATCTGCTCATAGGTTTTACCCATAATGTTTGCCAGCACATTCAATCTACCCCGGTGTGCCATGCCGATCATTACTTCTTTGACTCCTAGCTCAGAGGAAATATTGATCACAGCATCTAAAAATGGAATCGTACTTTCTCCACCTTCTAGCGAAAATCGCTTTTGACCAAGATATTTGGTATGTAAGAAGTTTTCGAAAACTACCGCTTGATTGAGCTTGAAAAGAATTCGTTTCTTATCATCGTATGAGGGATTAAAAGCGAGTGCTTCTTTCTCGACTTTGGTCTTAAACCAATCCAGGATCTCTGGATCCCGGATATACAAATACTCAAAGCCCATCGGACCTTCATAGATGGTCTTTAGTGAGTCAACAATAACTGATAGCTTCGTCTTGCCAATTCCGATTTCATTACCGGCCTGGAACTCTGTGTCCATATCCTCTTGACCAAGCCCGAAATCTTTTGGATCGATCAAGGCCTTGCGGTCTCTACGCTCACGGACTGGATTAGTCTTCGATCTCAAATGAGCACGAGAGCGATGTGCATGGATTAAGGCCCTTACTTTTATCTCTTTGGGAAGCTCTTCCATATCCATCATGGTACCAGGAGTGGCAAGTGAACCGTTTTTTGCAACAGTCCCATCAGACGATATGACAGTCGTTGACAGCTCGTTTCCTTCGGGTGAATAATTGGTCATGGCAAAATCAAAGCCATCAAAGAATCCCTTCCAACTGGAATCGATGGAATCAGGATCTGATTTATACGAATGATAGAGCTCATCTACATAAGAAACATGAGCATTTGCGATGTAAGAGAATTTATCCATGACAATTTTTTGTGGAACAATCAAAATTATATGGAATAATCGGCTTTAAAAAATTGCTTATTTGCTTTTACAAATGTTCAAATCTTCCTTATCAAGGGGCTATGATCAATCTCTTACAACATTCCAGTCTGCAGGGGGTGCAGAAGTAATCGTATCCATTAGCCTACAATCATTTAATATAAGACTGACGGGTTGCCGAAACTCCAGCTCATCTCCAAAATATAGATCCAACATTCTATTTCGCCTGCAGCCATAAAATAGCCTAAAACCACCTCATCGGGAGTATCTAAGCTCAGCATGTTCCCACGAATATTTGCAGGCAGAGGGTCAAATACTGATCCAGTAATCTTTGATTACTATTTAATTAGGCGAATGGGCCGATGAGCTTCAGCGGTAATGCTTAATTGGTTAAGATCCATTCTATAGATTTCGATAAATCTCAATCCATCATCGGGAATAAAAGGCACTTTAAGAATAATCTTTAGACCTTCGAAAGTATCATCGTTAGTAAGGAAATAAGAAGTATTGCCAGTGGTTTAATAGTTAAGACAGCGACTTATTACAGTCTTTGCGTTCAACCATCATAGTCGTACGATTGAAAAATAAATCTGATTTTGTCTGTAAAAGATAAACGCTTGGATCATTATGCCAGAAGTAATAATTATTCTCATCCGATGGGTCTGTCAACTCTACAAAAATGCCAGCTCCGGAATCCAAATTTGTCTGCCCTTCCACAGTAATTATTTCATACTGATAGAATAATTTACCTATTTCAGTGGGCTGATTGGTTTTTTCAGGCAAAGAGGTGTGAGTCTTCCCATCTGTAAGATAAATCAATAGCATATAAGACCTGCCAACTGCGCCAGCAAAACGTTCAGGAGAAATGTAGCTCCCTATCATATTTCTGTCTTCATCAAATATGGCGACCGATTCAGTATTATCATGAGCGGCTACGATTGCTCCGACAACCAGACTACTAGCACCGCAAAAATGCGCCTATAAGTGAGATGTCGGGAAAACTGAATCCGAACGTATACTGTTGGTTACCAAATCCGTAATAGTCAGTAGCTGTGAATCTACAATACGATCAGTCTCGAATAGATCAATACAACTAGGCGGAACAAGAATAGGCGTAGAAGATAATTTTTCAATAAGGTATGGATTTGATGTTATGTACATGATCAATTGCAGCAACAATTGAATTCTCCTCTCTTTTTGGGATCTTACTAGCTTAGAAGAATCCTTCGTCTTCAATCTCCCATCTTCTTGCTATGGTCTTTGATCTTCAGTCTTTTATCAGAATATCCAAAGAAAATAAGATGCCACGTATTATTACCAACAATCCAATTTCCGATTAAATCCTTTTAACCAAAGATAGAACCTTGATGGATTCAAACTTCAAGTCAAAAAAAAACTGCCTCTAAAAATTAGAGGCAGTTTTAAAATTAGTGTGATTCAATAATTATCTCAACGTAGCAGTCAACAGCATGATGCTAGTAAAGAATAGCATCAAATATCAATTTACACTGATTATTCTGAGCCGATCAAATTAGAAAGAAAATCAGCATAACAGCTTGAGATCATCATATAACTTTCACTGATACCAGTGGTATTACGCAATGATTTTTCTCTATCAAGGTGCAACAACAGACACAGGGTAAAAGAATGGAGATGAATAGAATGGAGCTGTTAAATCACCCGACTTATTAGAGTCGGTGAATACGCGACCGAAACGATCATTTAACACCAATCTAAACTCGAATACATCACCTGCTCTAATTGCTCCAGGAGCTAATCCAACAGCCGCAAGCGTTTCAGTTGCTGTCACTAGAATAGTCGACCTCAGAAATCTAGAGGTAGTATTAGGAGCAAAATCTGATTTTTGAAGTGTCTTTACAATAACATCAGTTGCAGGCGTGTAAATTAAACCCACATTAGT
>JBDNIP010000764.1:0-5302 GCA_041688245.1 Algoriphagus sp. | reverse complement strand
TAGAAATCAAATGGAAGAGCTTTCAACTTAATCCCGATCAACAAACAAATCCTTCAATCAGTACGCTGGAGCACTTATCTGCCTCCAAAGGATGGTCAATGGAGCAAACCAGAGAAATCACCGCCAACGTAGTTGAAATGGCAAAAGCGGAAGGTTTAGATTTTGATTTTGAAAAAGCTGTAGTGGCCAATACAAGAAATGCGCATAGGCTAATTCATTTCGCGCAATCCTTGCACAAAGGAGATGCGATGAAAGAGCGCTTACTTTTAGCATATTTCTCCGAGGGAAAAAACGTAGATGATTTTCCTACGCTTATTGCTTTGGGAAAAGATGTCGGTTTAGATGAAGCGGCAGTACAAAAAGCATTGGAATCAGGAGCATTTGATGAAGGAGTTGATCAGGATATCTATGAATCCAAACAGCTGGATGTTCGTGGTGTTCCTTTCTTTGTCCTGAATGGAAAGTTTGGTATTTCCGGAGCACAATCTCATGAGGTATTTACTGAGACGCTTGACAAAGCTTGGGCTGAATTTGAAAAAGAGAATCCCGGCCTTCAGATAGTTTCAGGATCAGCTGCCGATTCCTGCGAAATTGGCGGAGATTGTTAATCTCTTCTATGCAGTATACACGAAAAAAGGGCTTTGGATCAAATCCAAAGCCCTTTTTTCGTGTATTGATTTAAAGCTTTTACGGTATTTGCTGGGTCATTTTTTTCTTTCAGTCTAAGATTTGTTAGTATTGAGTCCATCCGTTGATTGTCACCCTACTTATTAATCACCTGTACCAACTGAATACAGTCTGATAGCGCTACCCAAAAGAAATTTCAAACCTGAGCAAAGCTTGATCTGGATCGACTATCACAACTAGTTGATGATCAATTTCTTTCATTCAATCCCGAAGGGAAAATAGATACGAAAAAAGAGTTGATTAAAAAAATGAGCACTCAAAGCTGTATTCTCAAAGATTTCAATCTTCAAAATACTGTTGCCCGAGTTTATGGAACCTCAGCGGTAGTTCAGGGCGTAGGAGAGTTTGTTTTTATCAAAGCTGGAGAGATACAATCTGCAAATATGAATTTCTTAGATGTATGGATAAAAAGAGAAAATGGCTGAAAGTTAATTTCTACTCACTGTAGCGAAATAGAATAATCAAGATGCCAAAATTCATCTGATATCTTTTTTTACAAAAAATTGCCCCATTTACGGTTTTTATTTTTTAAAGGTCATAAATCAATTGAGTAACAGAAGATCAAGCGAAGAGCTAATCCTATTCTTACCAAACCCCCCTCGATTTCATCTGAAGTGTATATACTGCGTCCATTGCCGTGATAAACAAAGTCTTGCGGTCTAATGCTCCAAATGCTACATTTGAAGTCCATTTTGCGGGAACAGTTATGTGAGCAATCTGATCTCCTGACTTATTGAATACAGTCACCCCGTCACCAGTCAAATAGACATTTCCCCGTTCATCAATAGTCATTCCATCGGAGCCCATTTCACAAAAAAGTTCCTTATTAATCAGATAGCCATCATCTCGAATCTCATATTTATAGGTCTTTTTAGCTCCTGGATCTGCGATGTAGAGCATTTTACCGTCAGGAGTACCAATGATGCCATTTGGTTTGATTAGGTCTTCGGTCACACGGAAAAGCTGAGTTTTATCTGCAGATAAATAATACACATGCTCCCCGTCTTGCTCTGACTCTATACCTCTGGTTCCTTCCCAATATGGACGCGCATAAAGTGGATCTGTGAAATACATTCCACCTTTGGGAACTAGCCAGATATCATTTGGACCATTCAATTTATTACCTCGGAAAGCACTTACCAGCACTTCTTCTGAGCCATCTTTATCAATGAGCCAAAGTTGATTCGTTTCATCAGCAGCAGCGACTAATTTTCCATCCAACATAAAAAACAGTCCATTAGACCGGCCAGCATCTTCTTTGAACACTGTCACTTCATTCGTAATCGCATTCCATTTATGAATTCGATTATTAGGCTGATCGGTGAAAAACACATCACCAAATCGATTTGTGGCGGGTCCTTCCGTAAAGATAAAGCCGTCTTGAACTTTTACCAGTTCAGCATTTTTGGCTACGAGGCCTTTTCTATCCTCAATTTGTGCCAAAGCTGCTTGCGCAAAAATAAAAGTGGAAAGGAGTAAAGTTGATCTTAGAAGGTTCATAGAAAATAATTATTTTTTTAGTTGGATAGCCATGACCAGTACATTCAAATCTGCACTGTAAGCCATTCTGCTAATATTTTGATGTGTTTCTGAATTTATCGTTCCAATTGGCTCCCAATTTTCATCCGAATGCTTTCGAGTATAAATGGTATTTCCTTGAGCCATAAGCAAGTGATTTTTATCCAGCCAAATGAAATCTTGGGAACCGGTCAATCCAAAACCTAGGTCTTTCCGAGTACCTGATTCGATATCGTAACTTTTCAATTGGTAGGCTTTTCGATCTTGTTCTGATTTGGTTTCCCGAGTGGAAAGGTAGGTGATTGCGCTGGTTTTTGGTCTTCTATTAATCGAGCGAGTAATCTCCGTATCGATCTCGATCAGATCGTTTCTACCTTGGGCATAGATAAGTTTATTTGGTTCACCCAAGATAAACATTGCCGCTTTGCTATCATACAAATCGTAATAACCAACTGGCTCAATATCATTATAGAGTAGTTCTGCTGGCTCAAAGTTTGTAGGATAAAGCCAAATACGTTGCTTTTTATCTGGCTCTGAAACCACTACAGCGATGTACATCCCACAAGCTGTGATTCTGGGAGAAGTTTCATTACGATCAGAAGTTTTACTCAGATTGGTGAATTTCTTAGCTTTAAAATTATAAACAATGATATCAAAATTTCCAGTCTCATCAGCAGCTGAGAAGACCAGTTGGTAGTCATTGATAAAGCTTGGCTGATTATCATACTGTGGACGGTCGGTCAGCGCATAAGCCGTTTCTGGATTGATAGAAAATGAGTTACCCTTTCCTGAGGTCTCCACCACCCAGAGATCAAAACTCCCTTGCCCGAAGGTTAATCCAGGAAGGATAAATAAACTTAAAAGAATTAATATACTGAGAAATTTCATCTGTTTTCTGAAATTGATCAACCAAATTACTAAATGAAGGTTAGAATGACGTGAGCAAATTAAAACTATACGAAAATTCCCAGTTCGATCAATTGAGAACAATGCAAGATCCACTTGCAGATCAGCTGATTAGCCAATTGATCAAAAATCCTGAATTAATTTCATTAATCAACACTTGGACAGAAATCCCTCCAAAAGTGGAAGATTCCTTTCCTCGGGAGTTTCAGGACTTCTTCAATTTTTACCTTCATATTGAAGAATTGCCTGAGACTGTTCTGAAAAGAGGACAAGAGCTATTCAATCAAAAAGGGGATCTTTATCTAGCTATGCTCGGCTTTTATTCCCTGCCCTATGCCTATGCCTTTGGAGATGGAGCAGAAGTACTGGTGAGGTCTAAGCGGATACTGGATGATATCGGTCAACGACTTGGGGAGACAGGTACCTTTATCATGGATATTTTCGAACCAGGGGCTTTTATAAGTAAAAATAAAGCTTACCTCACCTGTGCAAAAGTCCGCCTTATCCATGCCTTTAGTCGTTACTTCATCTCGCACTATTCCAAGGATTGGAATGATTCCTTTGGCAAACCCATCAACCAAGAAGATTTAATCGGTACAAATTTGACTTTTAGTCTAATTGTCGTTCGAGGATGGAAAAAAATGGGATTCCAAGTGACCAACGATGATGTCGATCTACTCATGAATTATTGGAAGTGGGTGGGGAAGCTGATGGGAATAAATACAAATTATTGGCCAGATAACTCCAAGGAGGCTTTTGAACTGGAAAAACTTATCCGAAAGCGTCATTTGCGTCAGTCCGACGCAGGAAATAGATTGGTGACTGCATTAATAGATTACTATAAAACAATTATCCCGGATCAGTTGATCGCTGCACAGATTATCCCGATTCTAAATTTTTTCCTAGGAAAAGAAGCCTCCAAAGCATTGGGAATATATAATCCCCGGCAAGTTAGTGGGGAATTGTTGGGCTTAGTGTTTCGGTTTAGTGGTTGGAAAAACTTCGGATCAAATAAAAGCTACTCGCAAATTGTAAAGCAATTTGAATCCAATCAAAAAATAAGTTTTGGAAAGACGCTTGGCATCAATCTCCCGGAACTAAAGCGTTCATAATCGTACACTTTTATGTACGGTTAGATTCACTTCAGGATGGTCCAACTGTTAAAATAGCCGAATAAAGCACTTTTTGAGAGATGGCACCTTTTTAGTAATTCTATTACCATGAAGGAAATAACCCGATGGATAAAGCATTTGCCTTTAGAATTGATATTCTGGATCGGAAGCCTCATCGCTATCTATTTCATCAATCCATATTCTGGAGATCATATGAGCCTTTGCCCATTAGATCAATTGGGATTTGATTGGTGTCCAGGATGTGGCCTTGGTAGATCAATGAGTCTGCTTATCAAAGGAGATTTTCAAGCATCTTGGTCAATGCATCCACTGGCAATATTTGCCTACTTGGTGATTTTCTCTCGAATTTGGACATTACTAAACACCCTTAAAACAGCGCAAAATTATGGCTAATGTATTGAGACACCTTCCTGAATTAGAAGGAATGGAACTTGGATATATCCAGGGACTGATGAAGAGTATGGATGAAGATCAGGCTTCCCTTTTTGCGCAAGTCTATCGCGCTCGAAGAAAAGACTCTCAAATGATTCTAATCTTGACCTTGTTGGGATTCTTTGGGTTTGCAGGTTTTCATCGATTTATTCTAGGACAAATTGGACTTGGTATCCTGTATATTCTTACGCTGGGACTTTGTTTCATTGGTACGATTGTCGATTTGGTCAATTATAAAAGCTTAGCCTATGAATACAACATCAAAGTAGCGAATGAGACGATGAATATATTAAATGCACACTACCCGGGATAGAAAATCTAATACCTGATTATACTTAATACCAACAACCGGAAGCCAGAAGAAATTCTGGCTTTTTTGTCTTTTTTTCACTGCACAGATACTCAGAGTAAAGTAAACTCACTGATTTTTTTAACCACATAGTTCATATAGAAAACATCGATACACAATCTTCGCATTATCAATTTTAACCCAACTTGAAAATTCTGTCCCCATAAATCAGGTAAAACCGATTATTTCAATTTATTTTTCGGGACCAAAGGGCGTTTAGAGCAATTGAGTGGGTGTCAAAGCGCCGAAATCCAATAAGTTGTGACCCATAGATTTG
>JBDNIP010000763.1:0-1772 GCA_041688245.1 Algoriphagus sp. | reverse complement strand
GTTCATCGCCTTTGGCACATTTTGTACCAGCTGCCATAAACAGCGTTTTTCGTAAAGTCCGATTTTTAGCATAGGTCATTGCAGGGATATAGCTTGGGTAATCCAGCGAGAAAGCCCATTGTCCAGGTTTTCCTTTTTCATCTGCCAATTGTGCTGCTGCTTCTTTGATTCCTTCAGGAAGACCTTCAAGTGCAGACTCTTCAGATTCAAAATGAACAAAAAGATTGGTCTCTGCCAAGACATTTTCCCCAAATTTCAAAGAAGTTTGTACTAGTTCCTGATTAATTTCACGCAGCTTTTCAGCTTCTGTTCCCGTTAGCTTTGCGCCATTACGGGCAAAGGACTTGTAAGTCTTCTCCACCAAAGTCAATTGCTCCGGACTGAGATTTAATTCTTCTCGCTGATTAAAAACTTGAGCAATTCGGTCAAACAGAATTGGATCTAATAAAATATCATTGCCATGTGAGGTGAGGAGCGGAGAGATCTCCCTGGCCAATTTTTGAATTTCGTCATTAGTCTCAGCAGAATTCAGGTTGAAAAAAATGGCACTGATTCTCCCTAGCAG
Source organism: Algoriphagus sp. (assembly GCA_041688245.1). GTDB lineage: Bacteria > Bacteroidota > Bacteroidia > Cytophagales > Cyclobacteriaceae > Algoriphagus. The sequence goes on along the minus strand of JBDNIP010000763.1, from coordinate 1,207 downwards.
TTTCCCGGATTGGTCAAGTGCCTCGATCGTATTCTCAAAAGTCGGTAGTGCCTGTGATTTTATGATTTCAATTTCCGATTTCCCCAATTCTATAGCTTTTTGTATAGACGGTAAGTATTGAGCGGATTGAATTTGATCAAATGGAGCAGTTCCAAAAGGGGTGTTAAATTCGGATAATAGAGGATTATGCATTTTTGAAGGTTTTATCATTTAATTTAAAGCTTACCTTGGCCATTCAGGTAAGCTCATGCCGTTTCTATACTAAGTTGCAATTTAGCTAATTGATCCGATAAGCTTTGCCACATCCAGCCATGAATGGGTATTTTCTGACTAGTACTTGTGTATTGTCTGGAACACTTTAAAATCACTTAAACAGAAAAGCTTACCCTTGATTTACTGTAATTCAAAACTTTTGACTGGCATAGTTTTCTTGGAAAGTAGATCTTCTTTGTATCGTCTTCGATTCGATTTTTATCTGTTAACTCATTTTTGAAAACTGTCGGAAGATCTCTATATGGGTAGCTATTAAACTCTTTTCCAAGTACACTGTGCAAAAATTAAATCTGTAACTATTTCTTGAAGTGTAATTGCCAACTGCAAATAGACTCTTCAAACAAAGTTAAGTCGAGGTTGATTCCTTTATGACGATTATTGATTTTAAAAGCCCTAGAGACTCATACAGAGAAGCCGCTAAATCAGGCAAAGCATCTCTATAAGTGACGAATGCAAGCCTACGTATAAGATAGAGTTATTTTTGGCCTTGATTGAAATTGGAAAGTTGAACAACAGCTAGGCAAAAGCGATTTAGCGCTGCTTAAATTCTTTGCATCAATTATTGTAACACTTCTAATAACGGTCGGTAAAGAATCTTATTTCCCTATTTTGACTGCATTTGGGCTTCAGGTAGCTCTTCTATTCTCTCGGAGATTTCATCCTGAATTTTTGGGTGGACTAACTCAACTAAATAAGTGCAAAATGGGCTGTTAGGTTACTTCTCGTAATGATAGAACCAATTAAATTGTCTGATACTTTTCGCAATCGCTTGACTGCTTTATAATCCATAGCATTGCCAAGATGTCATAATATTGATGAGAATATGGTTAAGGTAAATAGATAGCCCAAGTTATCCTCGGAAATCATACTAGTTGTAAATGGTTTTAGTATGCCGTAATCACCAAATTCGTAGATGACATTGGGATTAGCGGTG
>JBDNIP010000107.1:0-5101 GCA_041688245.1 Algoriphagus sp. | reverse complement strand
CTCTTCTGATTTCTAATTCCGAAGATGCTGAGAACATGACAGGAGTGGATCCAGCAATTACATCCTTCATTCCCATGAAGGTATCATCGATATCAGGTCTTTTTACTCCAGGGACTGATGCATATTTATCCGAATTGATTTTAGTCAGTTCTGTATTTTTGTACACATCCCGGAACTTTGCCATGACACCAGCAGCAGTACCAGGATACATTCCTCGACTACCTTTAAAACTGACTGCCAATGCCGTATTTTCCATGATCAAATTGGAAGAAGTCTCATTTCCTAAGACCATAATGGCAGCTTTTCCAGCAATCATTCCACCTTCAGGAACGATTTGGAGTACAGTGAACCCACCTTTTCGCAGCTCTTCTACTTTGCTATCCATAGCAAATTGGTCTACCGCTGATCTCGAGGGAGTAATACCGGCGATTTCATCAGGGGGGTCGGAGGACACGAAATTTTCAGATCTTTCAGGATCTTTGGGCTTAGTGATGCCTGTATTGCTTGCACCGTCAATGAATCCAGCATAAACGAAAAGTGAATCCCCAGCTATTAATTTTGCTTCTTTTGGAATACTAAGATTGTTTCCCACTCCGGCGATGACTCCATCTTGGATGAGAATGGTTGATTTTACACCAGCTTTTCCAGGTTCTGTAAAAACTGTGGCATTGGTAATTGCAAAGGAGCTGGTTATTCTTTTCTTACCTGTGGGATCGCTTTGAGCAAAGGTTGATGAAGAAATCATCCAGCTACCAAGGATCATGCAAATCACACTTGCTCTAAATAGCGTTCTTTTCATAGAAATTGACGAGGTTAATTTTAAAATTTGAATTGAAAAAGCTTGAATGATTAACGTTTTCCAATCTTAAGGTTTTGTCTTGTGACATACTCTCTTTACAGCGAGCAAGCTAATAAATGCTATTTCAGAATCCTTTATGAATTATTTTTTTCGACGTATTTTTTGATCAGTGGCATGCTGTAGTAGTTTAAATACAAAATAAATTATTTGAAAACTGATGGGCTGTTTTTGATTTTACTTGACCGGTGGATCAGTACTGAAATTGTACCTGAGATAGGATATTTAATCTCATCTTAAAAACGCGATAAAAAAGTCTTACTTATTGAAGATGATTCACTCATTTCGAGTTTAGTGGAATTTCGGTCAAATAAAGAAGAGGATAATACGGATTTGGTCAATGATGGAAATGCCACAATTCAGGCTATAAATACCGGGGGTTTAGCTCTTACTATTACTAAAGTGATGGTTCCATATAAAAATGGAATTGAGACTCATCATCCTATTAGAAAAGTAATACCTAAGGTACCAATCAGTGTATTGAGCTTTTAAGAAAGGAGAAAGAACTGGTTCTTGAAGCATTTAATTCAGATGTCTCTGACTTTACACCCAAACCTTTTAATCCAAATGAACTCGCTATTCGAGCCAAAATAATGTTGCTATAATCCTATGAAAATTAGCCAGCATTTTTTTTAGACTGTTCATTATCATGATCTTAGGATATGTTTAGCCAAGAGAAAACGTACTTTTCAGATTCTGCCAGCTTTTTTGAATTTTTAACTAATTAGTAAATTCTAGCCTGTATCGATGTAGATCGTATTCTTTCTCAAGATGCCAATCAAGAAAAAATCAGTATTGTTCAACTATCCAAGAGCCACAAGAGTCAACATAAAATCAGTACTGCTGAAAGCAAATAAATCTTTGCCCAAAGGAATAATCGTTCTTGAAAATGACCGATGAATGCTATCTGAATCAACTGTAGAAATGAAAAAACCATTTGGCTAAACCATTTCGCTATTCTCAGGAAAAACATGGTCAACATCCGATATAAAATCAGCAGTAAGCTCATGAACATAAAAATAGTTTTACCCTTGGTAAGATAAAAACTAAACATTGTAATATATAAGGTCAAAGACATACGACAAAAAAATTTAAAGTGTATTGAGTTTTTAGCGCTAAACCTGAGTAATTTCGCATCTTTGATTCACATGTTTATGATTTTTCTGGCTGTGGTATCCAACACATAAGTCAAAATAGAATATATTCCAACGCTGAAAAAAAAATTATGAATAAATCAGGTCTGTGGGTTGAGCTTTCTTCTAACTTGAGTACAACTGGGGCCTTGACATTTAGTTCTAAGGCTCTGGTAGCAAAAATGTTATCTCATGCCGCTATACCTAGTGCTAAACTAATCATAGAATTAGGTGGAGGAGATGGAAGTATAACGCACGGAATTGTGGATCAAATGGCTTCTGATGCAAAACTTTATGTTTTTGAAATAAATAAGTCCTTCTGCAAATCCATGGAGAAACTATTTCCTCAAGAAAATGTGATTATCATCAATGATTCTGCCACTAATATCAATCACTATCTCAATGGTGAAAAAGTAGACTATGTCTTATCTTCTTTGCCTTTTAGTTTGATTTCCCCAGAGGTTAAAGACCAAATCTTGATAGCTTCAAAGTCGGCACTGAACCCATCAGGTTTTTTTATACAGGTTTGCTATTCTTATTTGCTAAAGAACCTCTTCAAAAAGCATTTTGGAAAAGTAAAAACCAGTTTTACGCTGAAAAATCTACCACCGGCATTTGTTATGGTCTGTAACTAATCGCTCCTAATTGGATATTCTTCAAATCGCACTTTTAGCTAAATTGAAACGAATGAAGGGAGCTGAATTTTCCCCTTTAAAAGTGATTCAAGCAATGTATCCTGAGGATTGGGAGCTATTTCAAGAAGATGTGTTGGAAGCCACTAGGCAGCTTGCTGAAGCAGGTGAAATTGAAATTATCCATGAGGGTAAAAGCATCAGTCCTGATACTTTCCCACCATTAAGCTCCAAAATCAGAAGAGCGAACAAACTTAAATGATTCAAAATGGGTTCTGAGTACATATTTTGAATTTTAAAACAAGAAACTATGAACTTACCATCTACTACACTTTCTATTCCTGACGGCCTAGAATTAATTACGCTAGGTGCGGGTTGTTTTTGGTGTACTGAGGCTGTTTTTCAACGACTAAATGGAGTCGAAAAGGTTATCTCAGGTTATGCTGGAGGATTTGCCGTAGAGCCTCCATACCGAGAAGTTTGCAATGGCACTACAGGCCATGCAGAAGTGATTGAGGTATATTTTCATCCTGATGTGATTTCTTTGGAGCAAATGTTAGAAGTTTTTTGGGGTACTCACGATCCCACCACGTTGAATAAACAAGGAGCTGACACAGGACCACAGTATCGTTCAGCTATATTTTTCAATACGGAAACACAACAAGTAATCGCCGAAAATCTGAAGTCGAAACTCAATGAATCCAAGGTTTTTGATCGACCAATTGTGACTGAGATTACTCCATTTACCAACTTCTATCCAGCCGATAGCGATCACTACGATTACTATAATTCAAATAGCGGTCAGCCCTATTGTCAATTTGTGGTAAAACCAAAAGTGGATAAGCTTAAAAAATTCTTCAGCGAACTGCTCAAGGAGTAGTTAAAATTGAGAATTTTGCTCATTTCCATTTCTAATAATCAAGGAGGAAAAAATATCCTATTCTAAGAGCGTTTAGTTCTTTGGACTTAGTATGTATAGTTTTGTATCCTTCTTTTTTAAAGATTGGAAATGAGCCTTTTCCAGATTGAAAGATTTCTTAATAAAGTAGTAACTGATGAGCAATAATTTTTCTTTTTGGGCTTTATCTTCTTAGTTTTTTAATTGGAACGTCAGCTTTATTCAAACAAAATATTGATTTCGAAAGATGTTGATTAACACTTATACAAACTTCTAATTATGAGTTTCTTATTTGTCTTTCTTGGAGTGAGACTTAAACTAGTAAAGTGAATTATATAGGTTTAGGTGTTAGTGATGAATACTCAGGTGCTATTCCAATTTATCCATCGGATGGATTTGTATGGGAGCGAAAATTCACCGCTAAAAATGGTTTAGGGACTGGAATGTATTACCGATCAGATAGATTAAAAGTGTTTCTAAATGTTTCTTAATCAGGTATAGGTGGGTTTTAAGAATTGGTTTCCATTCGAGCGCATTACTTGAGTTTTCCAATTTTGTATCGCTATTATCTACAAAAGTATACGCTGTCGTTGGGTCGAGTTGTAGATGTTTTTGTGGGGTGGTATCAAACAAGAAGGATCAAATAATCGTAGATGCTTTCTCCAGAAGCCCTACTTTCGATTTGGGTCCATTACTTAAAATCAGTCGTCAATGGGGGATCACCGACAAACTATTTTTGGAACCTGAGATTCGTTTCGGAACATTGAGGCAAACCTCAACGCTGTTTTTTGGAGTAGGAGTGTAGTTAAAAGAAAAGCTCCGATAAGTTAATTTTTAACTTTCTTCAGTTTCCATTTTAGGTGGAAACTGTGTCAAAGCTTAATAAATGGCCTGAATAGGCTATATTTACAGAATTTATCCATACGAATGTTTCAATTATTTAAATGAAAAGAACCAAAGCACAAGAATCTCGCGCCGCGATAGAGCGATTGTACATTACCATGAGACACTTGTTCACCAGAGGTGTGTACAAGCCGAATGGTGTATCAGGTGAAACATTGGTAGAAGCACTTCGGACTTTGAGTCCAGAAATCTACGGGACTATCACAGATCCCGAAAAAATTGAGTTGGATGGATTACTTTATGTGATGGAGCGCTTACCTCGCGGAATCGAGGAATGTCGTTATGTCCGATTGATCAGCCGAGAGGGATACGAAACTTCGAATCTAACTGCAATAGTGCCCTCCAAGCGAAAGCGAAATTGCTATAGACTGGATGAGCAAATCATGTATGTAGAGATGACTCGAGGTCGATCTGATATTTATGACATATTGACTCACTTGACATTCTTAAATCTAGAATCCAATAAGATTTTTCAAAATAGTGCTGATGCCAAAGGTAAAATCAATACCAACTGGCGCATGCTCGATGAAATAATAGCAAAAGAAAAAACTGGTGAAGAATTTAATAAAGAGGCTGCAAGTGCCTATTTAAGTCATTTGATAGGTAGAACTTTTGAAGAAACGCTCGCCGCAGTGGACAAATTTGAGCGAAGCAGCAATTCAAATAGTCTGTTTTCTAT
>JBDNIP010000762.1:0-3964 GCA_041688245.1 Algoriphagus sp. | reverse complement strand
TCGCTCTATATTTAAGTGATTCCAAATATAAACAAAAAAGTTAATATTTACTGCAAATATTCAGGAAATCTTTTTCGAACAAATCCTTCCGAAACATAGGAAACCGCACAACCGCAATTAATAACCTGCTTTGCAACTGATTTATTATCTTGACCGCGAACCGGATTACCAGGCACATCGAACAAAACGCCTTCAATATCGAAGTTCTGACTTTTTAGAATTGGCTTGTTTTGGGCGAAAATATGACTGATCCTTGGCTCCTTAGTAGCTCCCGAATGAATCCATATCTTATACAATGTCAAACCTGTAACTGTTTCGTAATCGTCTCCAGAACGCTTTAACCCCATGTTATTAGCCCTTGTCCCCTCAGTAATGGCTATTGCTCTTGCTCTTGCTTTGCTTCCAATCGTATCAATTAATAGCTTTTCGGTTTGAAAAGGATTAAGGCCCTGTTCGGTTGCAGTTGCCAATATCTCCCTAATCTGATTCCTAGTATTGTCATTTACGTTCTGAATCTGGTCTGCCAAGTGTTCACGAACCCAAACGCCGATCCATGCTTTCCAAGTGTTCAGGAATAGTTCTGACATTGCAAAATCTTTAGTCCGTTCCATTGCCCGAATCTGAAAGTAGCCACGTTTAGCAGCGTCAGGAAAAACTTTCTGGTAAAATTCGACATACGCATCTATCATAAACCGTTCATCAAAAAATCCCGCTTGAGCTTTCAGCGTTTTACGGAACAGGTTTTGCCCAAAACGTTCGTATCGCTTATTAGCCTTTAGATTTTCTCGCCTGATTTTGGATAGATTCATTACCTTGCCAAATCCTGAAAGTCCGCGCCGCCGCCGCCGTTAAAGGCTTCTTCCAAAGTGATTTTATTAGCCTCGGTATAAATTGCTCTAGCCCAATCTTCGTCAATCTCATCAAATCCAAGCATCGTTCTAACCTCGTTTAAAGTGGCTAATCCGCCATGCCAAAACGTTTTCATTATTAGTTCAGAGTCTGCATTCAGTTCTGAATATTCTGATATGTCAAAATCTAAATAATCAGCCTCACCAGGGAACGCGGGCAAAAGAAACTCGCTCAAAGCCTGCTCTAGCTGCTTCAAAAATGGCAAACAAACATCTACAACCAACTGCTTTTTAGCTTCGTTTAGGTTATCGAACTTTGAATCGGAACGGAACAAAGCTGGATTAATACCCCATAGGTTGCATAATTTCTCATCATCGTATTCCATTCCTTTCAGAATATCTAAAGCAACCGGACTGAGTGCAATGCTTTGATATTGCATAGGAATACCCAAAGCCCCAACACGATTTTTATTCATGCTGCCATCCCAATACTTTTGTAATTGCTGCCTCAAAGTAGGAAGTTGCTCCGCTGTTAGCCACTTTTCAGGATCTTGACTCGCATCAGGACTAATAAATCCTTTGGCTCCTTCATTCTCAAGCGATCTTTTTAAGCTGGAAACCGCTTCATTATTCTTGCTCAAAAACTTAATCCCTGCAAGCAAAGGACTTTGCCCCCTTAGCTGTGTCCCCTGAAGATCCCAATACGGATTTATCATTTTGATATGTTTGATCTCAGAGGCTGGAATTTCGATGGTTTGATCTCCAATATTGAATTTCACACCTTTGAAAGGCATGAACATATCTCCCTGAATAAGATCCAGTCTATTAACAGGAAGACAATACAGTTCGGTAAATTTCTTTGCATCCCTTAGCCCTCCACCAACCCGAACACCGTAAATAAAAACTTCCCCTGTTAGCCTGAACCACATTGAAACCTCTTTCAGAAACTCGATTTGTGTCTGCCTTGGGTTTGGATGTTTTAAAAGCTCCATCAAATCGCCTGACTCAACGGCTTCTAGATTTTTGACCCTTTCAAACTTGGACTGCGCCCGATCTAGTTCTCCTGACTTATATTTTATAGATTTGTATCGCTTCTCTTTACCGTTTTCCTTGAATGCCTGTAAAGGTACTTCTGAGTCCTTTTCGCCTATCTTTTTGACTATCGAATAGATCATGGCATTACCCCGATAACCTTCGTTAATGAACGTATCGACCCTATTATCCATCCAGACAACCAAATTATTAACGTTGAATTGCCCGTAGATAGCCTTGTTTAATAGATTAACGTCTAAATCTGCTGTAGGTCTTGGACTTGTAAGGAGGTATTTTTGAATCAGAGAAATCATTTATTATTCTTTAAGTCGATTGCAATAACCAAAGCTACGTAAATTAACACAAAAATGAATCGACCCACCCAAAGCCAATTAATCGGGTTTAGATTCCACGCTATGAAACCGCCTAAGAAGTACATGGCAATTAGTAGGGATAAGTAAATAGTTACGGTTTTTATCATTAGCTCATATCAATTAATCCAACAGGGTTCTTGTTGTCAATCATTAAGTTAGTCAAGCCCCAAACTAAAGCGTCTACTCGGTCAGGTGACTTTCCTTTGTCAGGGTTAAAAGTAACCATTTGAGATTCCAATATAGAAAGATTCCCAACGTGAAAAATTCTATTCTGCTCGTATAATGAATAAACCGGTTCTGCTCTGACAAATTTTCCTTTGGTTGCTGTGACTAACTTAACCCTATGTTTTGCGCCCTGCGACCTCAAAACGCTTTCCACCATGTCACCACCTTGATTTTTCTCAGCAACTATGCAGTCTGCATTCCACCTTTCAACTGCCTTAACTGCAATAATAGCCCATTCATTAGGCGAATATTTTCCGCTTAAATCTTCTAAAATATATCCGTTATCATTGTAATCCGTTGCACAAACTATAATGCCTGTCTCATCGCTTTCCGTTGTTGCAGTTACAGCCGGGTCAATTGCAACTACTATTCTTTTCAGCTTAGGGGCAACGCTAATAAAAGCTTTTGCAATTATAGCCCGATTCCAAAGCAAACCTTCCGCATCTTCCAACCATTCGCCTAAAAACAAATGCCTATACCTAAGTAGGGTTTCTTGCTTTACTCGGTTCGCCTGCTCTATAAAAGACGCCGAAAGGTTAATCGCATTGTCTAAGTAAGTAGTGTGAATGTAGGTTGTATTGTCTTGCTTCCCTTTTGCTAAGAAACGCTTATAAATCCAATGGCTTTTATAGCTGGGATTCATTACGATTATCACCCGGTTAGTCATCTCCTTGGTTCTGATTGACAAGTCTATTCGATCGAATACATCCTCATCTACCAACTCCTCTGCTTCATCAAGTACAAAGGTAGTAACTCCGGCTATTGATTTCAGGTTTGCTGTAGCTGTACCCTGTGATGTTTTAATTCCCTTGAATAGAATCTTAGATCCTGTGACCTTATTAGTGATCTCGGTTTGGGTAATTTCGAAGTCTTCGAACCTGTCTAATTCTTCAATCTTTTGGATAAATTCTGGAATGATTGAAATATAAGCAGAGACTAAAGTCCATCTTGTAAATAGAATAATATGACCTTTCTCGTAAGTCAGGTGAAGAAGTGCTGTTGATACGTGAAAAGACTTTGCGGAACCTCTCGATCCTGTCAGTAGAAAGTACCTGGTTTTCGGGTGCTGATTAAATATAGGTTTATAGTTATTCAGTAGATCCATCTACCCATTTGATAGGTGAAGAAATATCTTTGCCGTTGGTTGTGTGGTCAGTGTAATTCATCTGCAAAGCCTTAACCTCATCAGAGGAAGCAATCAACTTGTAAAGAGCTAACTGCAAAGCTGGAGCATTTGATTTATACCACTTTGACCGCATTGATACCTTAATATCTATCTTAACCTTCGCTAGTGCCTCTTTTATGGCGTTGGATTCATGGAGTTTTAAATTATAAAAGGTTGTATAGTCGCAAGGTAAATAGGAAGTTACATCAGCAATAAAAAAAAGTTTATGCTTATCAATTGCTTCCAATGCTTGTTTCTCTAGTTCCGAATATTTGTATGCCATTACTTTTTAAAATTAAAAGAGTAGGTTATTCTTTTAT
>JBDNIP010000761.1:0-3350 GCA_041688245.1 Algoriphagus sp. | reverse complement strand
TTTAATTCTTTTTGTGAAAACGGCGTTCCCGGCTGGAGCCCTACAATCCTCTGAAGGTATTTTTCTTGTGTTTTCGTGTTCCCAATTAGCTCTAAAGAATCCCAACTGATTAAGGGTCCTGCATCAAATATTAATTTAACGCCTATGGAGTCCCCTTCTTTTTCAATATTTCCTAATCGAATCTGAGCAAAAGGATAGCCTTGGTTTTCAGCCTCCAGCACGACCTGCTTCATCCAACTGCTGAGCAGGCCATAATTCCCCTTCATGGGCGATAGCTTCTCCTGAATATTAAAAGGAATATTCTCAGAGACTATTTTTTTCCAAAAATAACGTCGCCCGGGATTGATCAAAAGTTTTACAGAATCTTGCGTCACTAGTTCTTCTGCTAGATCTACTTCCAAAAATCCGTCATTTATTAAAACGTTTTTCAAAGAATCTACAAATGACTCCTTTTGACTGAGTGTTAAAAAAACCTTTTCTCCATCGACTACTGTAGTATTTGAACCGACCTTCCAAATAAGCAGAATTCTTCCTTGCCCGTACCCTAGTGAAGAGCCAAGTATTAGATAAATGAAGGAAACCAAAAACCAGATTTTCAAGAGACAGCTAGGGAATGATTACATTTGCAAATCAATAGCATTCAAATTGGCGGGCATATACATACACATTCCTTTTTGCAGGCAGGCATGCCATTACTGTGACTTCCACTTTTCGACAAATCTGGAACGCATGGATGAAATGATTCAGGCAATTCTGACTGAATTAAATTTAAGAAGCGAATATCTTCAGGGTGAAGTCATACAAACAGTATATTTTGGTGGCGGCACCCCATCGTTGCTTACTCCCAAGATGATCAATCAAATCTTAGAGAAAATTCATACCACATTTTCATGCGAAATTAAAGAAGTCACGCTTGAGGCAAATCCAGATGATTTGACTGATATAAACCTTGTGGGATGGAAAAATTCAGGAATTGACCGAATCAGCTTAGGCATTCAAAGCTTTAATGAAGAGATCCTCAAGTTTTATAATAGAGCACATACCGCAGTGGAATCACAAAAAGCAATAGAAAAGGCACGGAAAGTCGGTTTTGACAAGTTCAGCCTTGACTTAATTTATGGGTTTCCGTATTCGGACCACTCACTTTGGGAGGCAGATTTAAGTCAGGCTATAGCTCAAAATCCCGGTCATATATCCAGTTATTCTCTTACCATTGAGCCAAAAACCACTTTGGAGAATTGGACTAGGAAGGGGATATTCAAGCCTGCAGAGGAGGATTTTATCGCAATACAGTTTGAGATTCTACAAGAAATGGCAGAAAAGGCCGGATATATCCAGTATGAGGTTGCCAGCTTTGGAAAGCCTGATCAATTTGCGCTGCATAACACGAATTACTGGAGAGGTATCCCATACCTTGGAATTGGACCGAGCGCACATTCATTCGATGGAAAAAATCGTGGCCTGAATCCTTCATCAAATACGAAGTACCTCAAGGATATTCAGTCAGGTAAACTTCCATTTATTGTGGAAAACCTAACTGGCACAGATCTTCTAAACGAGCACATTTTAACTGGCCTTCGCACAATGTGGGGCGTTGATCTTCAGAATATTTTTGATCAGCATGGGGTCGATCTTTTAAGCCTCAAAAAGGATATTCTTGTCAAAATGGATCGGGAAGGCTGGCTACTTTGGCAAGATAAAAACTTATCTTTGAGCAAAACTGGGAAGTTGCTTGCGGACAGCATAGCTGCTGCACTCTTCGTTTAAACAGGGAAAATTGATGAATGATAACTCATATTTCGGTAGAAAAAAAGAGGCAGAAACTTTAGAAACAGCTTTTAATGGGCTACTTAAAGCTTATCGACTGGAAGGTAAATTTCGTGAAAAATCACTCGTTTACGATTGGCCAGAGCTGGTGGGCAAGACGATCGCTGACCGGACTTCATCAGTATTTGTAAGAAATCAAAAATTGTTTGTAAAACTGACCTCAGGGCCGATCAAAAAGGAGCTTATGATGAATAGAGGAAACCTACTCAAGCTCATTGAGAAGAAGTACGGAGCCGGAGTAGTAGAAGATCTCGTTTGCCTTTAATCAACTTCAACATTTAACAAGGATTGAAACATATTAAAATTTTTAACAAGGGATCAGCGTTGCCAGTTAATCCAAGTGCATTAGTTTCACTTCTCGTGACTACATTAGTACTGGCAATTAGATGATCAAGTTACCTCAAATCAATTTCGGAAAGCTCAGTTTACTGTTAGCTGTATTTGTATGGTTGGCTTTGTTATTTGTAGACTTGGTTAGATTGTTTGGGATTCTTAATGAAATGGAATCTGGAATTTCCATCGAATTCACCTGGGTACTTGAAATACTGTTTTTTTTGATGGTTTACATTTTTTTTTCTGATAATATTTCAAGGAATGCTAAGAATGAATTTCTAAATCTGATTTGGAGAGCTGCTTCCACAGGGCTATTTGCGGTAGCAGTATCACTGCTAATTTTTCTATTTTATGGTTCGCTTGGGGAAAGTCGACTTTCCCAAGAACCCTTCTTAAGAAATCTTTTTTATCACATCAACTTCGCCCTTACTTCTATATTTTTGATTTCCTCAGCAATACTCTGGAAGCATCTAATCCTCTACCAAAAGAATAAGCGAGTCGTGAAACAATGGCAAGCTTATGAATTGGCTATGTTGGTAGCGATGTTTTTTATTTTTTTCAATCAAAACACACTAGACTACAGCTTCCTTTTTGGGCTGGTAATTCTGATTGGATTGGGCTTTGTGCTCTCTGGTAATTTGAAATGGATTCCTTACCTCACTTTTAAGGAGAAATGGAAGTCGTTACTTTTTTTATTTATTATTCTTTCAACGTGTGGGTTACTTTTTGTGCAGATGCAAGGGTACACCAACAGAGTTATTTACCCAGTCAATCTCACTGACAACCTATTTTTGAACAGTCTATTTGGATTTATATTCATTTATGCACTTTTCAGTTTTTTAGTCACACTTTTCAACCTTCCAACCTCCTCAGTATTTGAGCAAAAACTGGCCGAAGCAATAAGTTTTCAACGACTAAGCCAATCAATCAAAGCAGAAGAGAATGAAGAGCAAGTTTTAGATATTTTAATGGATTCCTGTATGAGCGCTTCCTATGCCGACGGCGCCTGGCTAGAGATGGATCGAATAGATCAGCAGGTCGATTTTCTTCTAGATCGATTAATTGAAAGCGTCACTAGAGAAGGACTAAATGCTTTGATCATTAGCGCAAAGGATATAGCGCGAAGATCACATGAAAAATTTTCAACCAAATCGAGTCTGTATGAAATTCGGATTAACCATCCAAAGTTT
>JBDNIP010000760.1:0-4358 GCA_041688245.1 Algoriphagus sp. | reverse complement strand
TACTTACGGGCTATTCTGATATAGCCAGTGTCATCGATGCGATCAACAAAGGGGAAGTTTATCGGTTTATCGATAAGCCTTGGAATATTGAACAAATAAAAAACTCGATAAAGAATGCTGCTGACATTTACTTTATGCGATCTGAATTGAAAGACAAGACACTTAAGCTTAAAAAGTTACATTCAGAAATGAATCAGTTTGTTTACAGTCTCTCACATGAGCTAAGAGGTCCTTTGATGAGTATTTCAGGAGTATCAAAACTGGCTAAAATGGAAATCAAGGATCCTCATATTTTGGAATATTTCGAAATGATCGATTCAGCAACTTTCAAGCTTGATGACTTCATTTACAAGATGTTGGATTTTTGTCGTTCCACAAAAATTGATAATAAGATCTCACTAATTAATTTTCAAGAAATTGTAGAACAGCAGATGGAGGCTTATCAATCAAAATTTGATCTATCAAAATTTACAGTTGAAGTGAATATTAAGCAAGAGTGTGAGTTTGCTTCTGACGGCTCGAAAATTCGAGTGATTCTGAATAACCTTTTTAGTAATTCTGTGCAGTTTCAAAAACAGGATGAAGTCCAAAAGCGAATTACAATTTCAATTACCGTTTTAGAGTCAGGAGCCATAATTTCGATCCAAGATAATGGGATTGGAATTGATGAGAAATACCAAAATGAAGTTTTTAACTTATTTACCAGGGCAACGCAAAAAAATGTAGGCACTGGTTTGGGGCTTTATATGGTGAAAGAAGCGGTGGAGCAGATAGCTGGTACAATTGAATTAAAATCAATTCTGTCAAAAGGTACTGATATCACGATTCGATTGCCTTCAATGGCATGATTTTTTGGTTTAATTTATACCTTTAAGGATTAAATCTAGTTTCAGATTTTTTATCAACAAAACAACTATGATCAATCCTTGGCACGACGTCAACATTGGAAAAAATGCTCCTGAAGTAGTAACAGGTGTCATTGAAATTCCGAAAGGAAGTAAAGGCAAGTACGAACTGCATAAAGAAACCGGAATGCTGATGCTAGACCGGGTACTATTCTCAGCAGTACATTATCCAGCTAATTACGGTTTTATACCTCAGACTTTCTGTGAAGATCATGATCCATTGGATATCCTGATTATCTCTCAGATTGATATTCCCTCTATGTGTCTTGTGGAAGCCAAGGTAATCGGTGTGATGCGAATGATTGATGGTGGCGAAGCAGATGATAAGATTATTGCGGTGGCAGCCGGTGATCAGTCAGTAAACTACATCAACGACATCGACGATCTACCTCCTCATTTAATGAAAGAGATTCACCGATTTTTTGAAGATTATAAAAAATTGGAGAATAAAGAAGTAAAAGTGGAGGACTTCCTTGGAAAAGAAGATGCAATGCGGATAATCCATGAAAGTATCGAACTCTACGATAAAAACTTTCGAACACAAAGTCAATATTAATTTAAAGCCTGAGCATGCTCAGGCTTTTTTGTTCTTCACCTTTTGTTTACCAGCTTTCTTCGAAAGGTAGCCCACTAAATCTACGTAAGCCTCATGCTCATGATTGCTGACTGAGATCGATTGCTTATCGGTAAAAGCGATGGTGAGCTGCTTAAACTGACGCTTATTTGCCGTGATCAGTTCTTCATCCCAGGCCATGATTTGTGCAAGTGGGTAGACTTTGGTATAACCTCGGAGCGGTAGCCTCACAGTAATTTGGTCTCTTGCTGCTGTTATGAATCGGTACCCAGCCATCATTTTTACCAAAAGCAATAAGATCACCAAAGTGATCAGGCTACAAGCCATTAAATAAAACCAAAGACCAAAACTTCCTTTATAAGCAAAATCTCTAAGTATGAAAATGAGACCTGCCATCAAAATGAGCAGAACCATACTCAATGAGATGTAAGTAGATACTTTCGGTTTAATGACCATCGTGCTGCATTTTTATTTCTTTAAGCTTTGCCAGTGTAAAAGTCTCTAAATCTTTGAAAAAAGCGAAAAAAATTAATTCAAATTCTTTCTCACGTTCAATCAATGCCAGGTGAGCTACTTCCATTTTGGAATCAAAAGTAGTCCGTTTCGAAAGTCCAGTCAGTGACATTTTAATTCCTTCAAGCGTTCCATATTGAAGTAACCAGTTGTCTTTCCGCATCCAGTAAAACATCTTTGAGAATCGTTCAGGAAAGTATTTAGCATTTTTTTCAAGCATTAAGAAAGTGCTTTCTGTAAAATTCTCTAATGGCTGATCACTGAATTTTGCCCAATTTTTTCCCAGGAAGTAGTCAAAGAAAATATCTGTAATCACAGTAGAATAATGACCAAAATTAGGTCTCAAATAGCTCTGTCCAGCTTTCACTAAGGGATAAGTGTCTGTATAGCGATCGATCTCCCGGTGTAATAAAATCCCATCGGTAATAGCGACTGGATAATCAAAAAGCCTTTTCCCTTTGACGAAATCCGCTATGAAATTTCCCACAAGTACCTCCTCTTGACCAAATGACAAATACGCATGTGCAAGGTAATTCATTGATTAAGTTGTTTTTTACAAAACAAGGGGGGACTTGATTAGTTTTGAACTGAAATTAATGATTGATGCCGAATATAGAAGAAGAATTAAAGTATGGACTCAAACTTTTGAAACTGGAGTGGCAGCAAGACTTGGCCCAATACCAAAAGAAATTTTTGAATACCAGTCTATCTGAGAAGAAGAAAGAAGGCATCACTTGGCATCCTATTCAGCTTAAAAAAAGCAAAATCGGGATGGGCGAGCGTCTACTGGTTGAGGTGGAGCGATTGGATAATAAGTATCCTTCTTCTTTCAGTTCTGGTAAATCGGTTTCGTTTTTTAGTACCCAAGAGGGATATCATTCTTCAGAAAACAGGGTAAACGGAGTAGTCAATCAAGTGAAAAAGGATACGATGGTGGTCACACTTCAGGTAGATGAACTTCCGGAATGGATGGAAAACAATCGTCTCGGAGTAGATTTGCTTTTTGATGAAGCGAGTTTTCGGGAGATGGAATTTGCACTGAAGAAAGTGATCACAGCTGAAAATCAGCGTTTGAAAGAACTTCGTGAAATCCTGCTTGGAGCTGATAAACCTCAATTCTCTGAAAACAAAAGAACGCTGGTTCCTGCTTTGAATGACTCCCAAAATCAAGCCTGCGAATTGATTTCAAAAGCTAAAGATGTCGCAGTGGTTCATGGGCCTCCGGGCACAGGAAAAACGACTACCCTGATCGAGGCGATTCAGGATGCGGTGATGGGGAATCAATCCATCTTGGTCTGTGCCCCGAGTAATGCGGCTGTTGACCTTTTGGTCGAGAAACTTACCGATAGAGGAATCGAGACAACTCGACTAGGACATCCTGCTCGGGTGGAGGAAAAGATCTTAAACCAGACTTTGGACGCTAAGACTGCTTTTCATGACAGTTACCGAGACTTGAGAAAGCTCCGAAAAGAAATTAATCAGCATCTGAATCTCGCAAAGCAATACAAGCGCAACTTTGGTCAGGAAGAGCGAGCGCAACGCAAATTTATGTTTGCTGAAGTTTCCCGACTCCGTGAGGCGTCCAAATCACTTGAGCAATACATTCAGTTTGATATTTTTAAGCGAACGCAGGTATTTGCAACTACGCTGGTAGGCGCTTCTTCGTATCATTTGAAGGGGATGACTTTTGATGTGGTATTTATAGACGAGGCAGCTCAGGGTTTGGAAGCAGCCACCTGGATTCCGATTCTCAAAGCAAAAAAGGTTGTTTTTGCAGGTGATCATTTCCAGCTTCCTCCGACGATCAAGTCCTTTCAGGCTGGAAAAGAGGGATTGGCTAAGACACTTTTTGAAAAAGTAATTCTTCGAAATCCTCCAGCTGCGCAATTACTGGATCTTCAGTACAGAATGCCGGAGGTAATTATGGGCTTTTCAAATGAATGGTTTTACAAGGGCAAATTGAAAGCGGCAGAAAATACGAAAACTCATGAATTCCCAGATGAATAAGCGATGGAGTGGATTGATACGGCCGGATCAGGCTATTCAGACCAAGTGGAAGCTGAGAGTTTAAGTACGTTTAATCCGGAGGAAGCCAGATTCGCCTGTGAGCATTTGAACAAATTGGTCAAATCGATTGGAGTTTCAAAATTCAAGGAGGAAGGATGGACGATTGGTCTGATCGCGCCCTATGGAGCTCAGGTAAGGCTGATTCGGAGTTTGATTTTTGATTCTTTTGATTTCCCAAATTTGAAGTCAATCTCAGATTTGATGACTATCGATACCGTAGATGGGTTTCAGGGACAAGAACGTGACTTGATGTTGATCTCCCTGACTCGATCCAATGATCGTGGAGAAATCGGCTTTCT
>JBDNIP010000759.1:0-7288 GCA_041688245.1 Algoriphagus sp. | reverse complement strand
GGGATGGAAAATGGAGGAAATCCTTTAACTACACCTTCGCACCATACCCCGGATTTCTATATCGAAGAAAGTGGATTTAAGCTTGGGGTTCGAGCTTTGAGCTATTTTGTGGTGGATTATATGGGGATGAAAAAGTAATCAGGATACAGTGGGCAGATTGCCAAAACCTTTGAGGTTTACCGATGGTAATCCGGACAAACCTCAAATGTTTATTGAGTTGCAGTTTCGAGTTTGTGAGGGGCTTACACCAGACCAATTTGAAGTAATAAACTTATTAATACACTAAACCTTTAAAACGGTTAACTCTATTTAGAACACTACAATAGTTTGTATACTGTACGCAAATCTGCAGTTGATAATCTTTCCATTCAGATCGGTTTAGGGTTTTCTAATCGTACTTACACTACGCGACTTGTTTTTAGTAATCCAGATGAGCCCTTGAAGGAAATATTCGCTAAGAATCATCACCGTGATATCGAATTCCCCATTTTAGGTGCTTACACACTGGATTTTAACAATTATCAAATAATATTTAAAGTAGGTTTAATTCCAGGATTTAACATACTGTATAAAAGTGACTTGAGATTTACAAATATTTTGAACGCTGATGGAGTTTCGGAAACTTACAATGAAATAAGAACTATAAGACCCCATACCTTTAGGAGATTGAATATTTTCACAGGGATAACTCTAATGAAAAAATTTCAGAATATAAACTTAGGTTTGTAACCCAACCTTCAATATAATTTTCTGCCGGCAATTCAGAAAAATAGCTTAGGGCCCCTATTTTGAACTTACGGACTGAATCTAACCTTCACTAAACAATGAACTAAAATCGACCTATTAATTTGGTCGATTTTCTTTACTATTCTGTTAGATCACAGAATTTTCAAATTCCTAAATCATTTGAGAAACCGAATAAGTACCTTTGAGGTTATAAAGGTAACCTTACGTTCTAATGTATAAAACTATACTTAAGCCACTCTTTTTTCTCAAAAAACCAGAAGACGCACATCATTTCACATTTGATCTGACCAAGTTTGGTTTTAATCTTCCTGTGATCAAGTCAATTGTAAAGTCTGTCTTTCAGCTTGACGATCCAAAATTGGAGCGGGAAGTGTTCGGTTTGAAGTTCAAAAATCCCGTTGGTCTTGCTGCTGGATTTGATAAAGATGCCAAACTAATCGATGAAATGGCGATGCTGGGTTTTGGATTTATTGAGATTGGAACGCTCACTCCAAAGCCACAGGAAGGAAATCCACAGCCGAGACTATTCAGACTTCCTCAAGATGAAGCTTTAATCAACCGAATGGGCTTCAATAACGGAGGAGTATCAGAAGCTATCAAGGGATTGAAAAAGCGAAAGTCAGATGTGATTATCGGTGGAAATATTGGTAAAAATAAGATAACTCCAAACAAGAATGCGGTAGATGATTACCTTTATTGTATGGAAGTATTGCATGATTACGTAGATTATTTCGTACTAAATGTGAGTTCTCCAAACACTCCAAATCTTCGAGAATTACAAGAAAAAGAACCCTTGAAAGCGTTGCTCACAGCTGTAAAAGCTGCAAATGATCTGAAAGCTAAGCCCAAACCAATCCTTCTAAAGATAGCTCCAGATCTTACCGATGGTCAGCTGGATGATATCGTAGCGATTGTTTTAGAGACTAAAATTGACGGGGTCATTGCTACTAACACGACTATAGACCGATCAGGTCTCAGTACCGACAAAAATGAAGTTGACGCTATGGGTGCAGGTGGAGTCAGTGGAAAAGTACTTACAAGTCGAAGCACTGAAGTGATCCGATATATTTCTGAAAAATCAAAGAAGGCTTTTCCAATCATCGGAGTCGGTGGAATCTACTCAGCAGCCGATGCTATTGAGAAACTTGAGGCTGGAGCAAGCTTGATCCAAGTATACTCAGGCATGATTTATGAAGGGCCTACCTTGATTAAAAAAATTAAGAAAGGATTATTGGCTTATTTTTCAAGATAAATTGTCCGACTGTTTTTTATTAATCTTATATTAAAATTGGATTTGAAACTCATACATGGCTATCAATTCGCCCAAGACAAATACTTTTCGTAAAAAAAGTGTACCCTCCAAAAAACAGGATCCGATACCGACGGATCCAGGTTTTTCCTTTGGAAGCATGAAAAGTAATAAACTGGTGATGACATTAGGTATCATCTTCATATCTGCTTCTATTTTTTTACTTGTAGCTTTTATCTCCTACTTGCTCAACGGCCCTACAGACCAAAGTTTGGTGATGAATAATCCTGATGAAGCCATCCGAGAGACAGCTAAGGAAACAACCAACTGGCTGGGTTATCTCGGTGCCCAAGCTTCTAATTGGCTTATCTATCGCTGGTTTGGGATTGCGGCATTTTTATTTCCGCCATTTCTGTTTTTCCTTGGCTTTCGTTGGACCTTCAAAGTTTCTATAGTCTCCCTTACGCGGTATACCACATTTGCCCTTTTCTTTACTTTTTGGCTAGGGTTGTTGACTGGTTATGTTGTGATTTTGACTCAAGGTTATTCCTATTGGAGTTTTCTTTCAGGAGGTTTCGGTTATGAATTGGCAAAACTATGTGCTGATTTTCTTAGTTGGGGTACTTTCATTCTGCTTGGTGGATCCCTATTGATCTTCGTGATCTTCTATTTTGATATTGATAAACTCGAATGGTTTACTGCAAAAAATGTCTACGAAATCGATTCAGATACTAGCATCGATGTGCCTAGCCCTCTCAAAACCCCATCATTGGAGGAAGAGAAGTTGGAGGAATTAGAAACAGAAGAAGATGATGATTCGGATGATGATGGAAGTGAATGGACCATCAAAAGTGCTGAAGAATCGAAAGAAGTTGCCAAAATCACTCCTGAGAAAGTCAAAACTCCGATCGTTTTTGAGATACCACAACTGAATATCCTAGATCCAATCGAAGAAGAAGAAGTAACTGTGTCTGATAAGAACTTCTCGGTGAGTAAGCCTATCGGCGAGAAAACAGCAGAAGAAGTTGAAAATCTGGATGCATACGATTCTACACTTGACCTTCCCAAATATAAATATCCCACACTGGACCTCTTGAATGACTACGATGTACAGAAAGTAACTGTCACTAGGCAAGAGCTGGAGGATAACAAGAATAAGATTGTCGAGACACTGGAGAACTTCAAGATTGGAATTCAGGAGATCAAGGCCACCATTGGGCCGACTGTAACGCTTTATGAGATCATCCCAGAGCCAGGAGTGAAAATCTCGAAAATCAAAAATCTTGAAGATGACATTGCCTTGAGCTTGGCAGCTCTGGGAATACGAATCATCGCACCGATTCCCGGCAAAGGAACTATCGGTATCGAGGTGCCAAATAAAAACCGTGAGCTTGTTCCTGCACGTGCAGTCTTGGGTACAGAGAAATTCATGAAGTCGGATAAAGATCTTCCGATTGCATTGGGGAAAACAATTTCTAACGAAGTTTTTGTAGCCGATCTGGCAAAAATGCCTCACCTGCTGATGGCTGGAGCTACTGGTCAAGGAAAGTCTGTCGGCTTGAATATGATCTTGGCTTCCTTGATCTATAAGAAGCATCCTTCACAGCTGAAATTTGTCTTGGTTGATCCCAAGAAAGTCGAGTTAACTTTATTCAATAAAATAGAGCGACACTTTTTGGCAAAACTACCCGGCTCAGCTGAGGCGATCATCACTGATACAAAGAAGGTTATCTATACACTGAATTCACTCTGTATCGAGATGGACAATCGATACAACCTCCTGAAAGAGGCTGGTACGAGAAACCTGAAGGAATACAATGCGAAATTTATCGCTCGTAAACTAAATCCGGATAAAGGCCATTATTTCATGCCTTACATCGTTTTGGTTATTGACGAGTTAGCTGACTTGATGATGACTGCGGGAAAAGAAATAGAAACTCCTATTGCCCGCTTGGCACAGCTGGCTAGAGCAATTGGAATTCACCTGGTCGTAGCGACGCAGCGGCCATCAGTCAATGTGATCACCGGTACCATCAAAGCAAACTTCCCTGCCCGACTTTCCTTCCGCGTGACTTCTAAAATTGACTCCAGAACGATCCTCGATACTGGTGGGGCGGATCAACTGATCGGAATGGGAGATATGTTACTTTCACATGACTCAGAGATTACCCGGATTCAATGTGCATTCCTCGATACGCCAGAAGTGGAGGCAATTTGTGATTGGATCGGAGAGCAAAAAGGCTACTCGGATGCTTATCTACTTCCTGAGTTTGAGGGTGAAGATAGCAACAGTGGTGTAGGACAGATTGATCTTTCTGATCGTGATCCACTTTTTGACGATGCGGCAAGATTAATAGTAATGCACCAGCAAGGCAGCACTTCTTTGATTCAGCGAAAGCTAAAACTTGGATATAACAGAGCAGGAAGAATCATCGATCAGCTAGAGGCCGCAGGAATCGTAGGTTCATTTGAAGGCTCAAAAGCAAGAGAGGTACTAGTCCAAGATGATACTAGTTTGGAACGGTTATTGAATAGTTTGTAGGAGCTTACAAAAGTTTCGCTTTACCTATTCAATGAAAAAAAATAACCTTCTTTTTTTACTGCTTATATCTGTTTCATTTGCCCTCGAAGCCACAGCGCAGAAAGATCCCAAAGCCAAGACAATCCTGGATGGAATGAGCAAGAAGTTCCAGTCCACAAATGGATTCACAGCAAGCTTCGATTTTACTTTTCAAGATCAAGCCGGTTCGTCTGACCGGCAAACAGGTGACATCGCGGTGAAAGGTGAGCAATATCGACTCAAGCTTCCAGATCAAGAAATATTCAATGATGCAAAAACGGTCTGGACTTTTATCCAAACAGATTCTTACAAGGAAGTAACGATCAATGATGCTTCACAAATGGAAGGCGAGCTCACCCCCTCCAATATCTATAGAATGTATGAATCTGGATACAACTACAAACTAATTGGTGAAAAGCAATTTCAAGGCAAGAGTGCCCAGCTTGTAGAACTCACAGCGATCAAATCCGGAGCTCCTTTTAAAAAAGTCACCCTACGAATCGAAAAAGCGACCAGCAATCTTCTTGGCTGGGAAATGTATGATGGCCAAGGCGGCGTATTCTCCTATACTTTTACCGATCTCAAAACCAATGTCAATCTTGCTACGAATTATTTCAGTTTTGATATAAAGCAATATCCTGGAATTGAAGTGATTGATTTGAGGTAAATTTTCCAATATTTCTACTAATTCACTAGGTATATTATCAGATATTTTCACTGGGACGAGTGGTTTTAGACATTATTCAAATCTTCTATCTCTTCAAAAATTTCATGGAATAGGAATTCATAATTATTGGAAATAAAATAATCATCGATTTCAAATCTGGTGATGTCGGAGTAATTAAAGATTGATGAAAAAAAAGCTCACAGCGGCATGAGGATCCAAGGAGAGATAAAGACTGGACTTATTTATGACGCTGATGATACAAGTCTGAAGATTTAACCCAAAAATTTCTTCCTGGTTCTTGGTAAACTTTGCGATTAAAAAAGCTTACAATTGCTCGCTTGCTTTTTCTTTAATCTTATCTACAAACTCATCCAACTTATCCCTTGTGCTCTTTACACTAGGGAATAAAGGTTCGACAGCTTCGATCACCGTAGGAGCCAGAGGCTTGATGTAACCTAATATTTCAGAATTAGTAAGCCACTTTTTGGGAAGATCCATTTTGAATTCTGTGGTAAACCACAGAAACAAACTGATAAAAAATCCAGCTTTCACCACACCCAAAATTCCGCCAGCGGCACTGTCAATTCCTCCCAATAAAATCAAATCCATCACTTTTTTGAGCAACCAGCCGATTATCCGGATCAAGACGATGCTTATTAAAAAAATCACTAAAAATCCCACAATGGGGTAACCAAGGCTTATTTCTTTGATATTTTCACCCAGCCAGTCCGCCATGGTGTCCATAAAATAAAATCCTAAAATAATCGCAGCCACAAAGCCTATCAAACCAAGAATGCTTATAAGAAATCCCTGTTTGAATCCCTCATAAGCACCAAGTCCCAAAATGATCACTATGACGATGTCGACGGCTTCCAATTAGCTGTTTAATAAGGCTTTTACCTTATCAGCGATGAGTTTACCATCTGCCTTGCCGGCAAGTTCTTTGCTGGCTGCACCCATCACTTTTCCCATATCTTTTGGACTGCTGGCTCCAGTCTGGGCAATGATCGCTTTTATTGCTGCTGTAACTTCTTCGTCGGTCATTGCCTTCGGCAGAAACTCTTGAATGATAGCTAATTCGGCAAGCTCCACTTCCAAAAGATCTACTCTATTCTGCTGCTCATAGATTTCTGCCGAATCTTTTCGTTGCTTTGCTGATTTGGTTAAGATTTTCATTTCATCTTCTTCAGTTATTTCGGCTTTGGCTCCACTTTTTGTCTCTTCCAATAAAATCAAGGATTTGATCGCTCTCAACGCGCTGAGTCGAGTCTTGTCTCTAGCCATCATCGCTGATTTAATTTCACTTTCTATGTTCTGCTTTAAACTCATATGTCCTAATTTTGTGTTACACCTTCATTACGTAACTCAAAAATACCTTTTCAGATCGAATATGACCAAGCTAAGTGTAAATATTAACAAGATCGCCACCCTAAGAAATGCTCGTGGAGCAAATAATCCCAATGTGGTTCAGGTTGCCTTAGATGCCGAGCGATTTGGTGCCGAGGGAATTACAGTACATCCCCGGCCCGATGAGCGACACATCCGTTATCAGGATGTCATAGATCTTGCAAAAGTAGTCACCACCGAATTCAACGTTGAAGGTTATCCCGATCAGAAATTTATAGATTTGGTGAAGAAAGTAAAGCCCACTCAAGCCACCTTAGTTCCAGATCCACCTACTGCTATCACCTCTAGTACAGGTTGGGACACAATACAGCATCAAAGCATGCTCCGGGATATCGTAGCTGAACTGAAGGAAGCCGGTATTCGGGTTGCAATTTTCATCAATCCAGAAGCAAAATACTTCGAACCGGCAAAGCTAACCGGAACTGACCGAGTAGAACTCTACACTGAACCTTATGCGGTTGGTTTCCCTTCTGATCCTGATAAAGTGGTAAAAGCATATGTGGAAGTATCAGAAATTGCACGTGGATTGGGCTTAGGGCTGAATGCCGGTCATGACTTGGATCTGCACAATCTTGCTTTTCTAAAGAAAAGTATTCCTTATCTGGATGAAGTTTCTATTGGTCATGCGCTAATATGCGACGCTTTATATTACGGTTTG
>JBDNIP010000758.1:0-2299 GCA_041688245.1 Algoriphagus sp. | reverse complement strand
GTCCCTCCCCCTTCAAATAATCAGCAACTTCCTCTGTATTCTTTCTGCTTAGGCAATAGATAATTCCACTTTCATTCTTTTTCCGTTTCACAAACTGCCCAATTTCTTGCAACTTTTTATTCTTGGGAACTTGACCTCTTACCTCAATACTCAGGTTTTTCCTGTCAAAAGATGATATAAATAACTTGGAGTCTTTCAACCCCAATTGCATTTCAATATCCGCTCTGACAGACTTGTCCGCAGTGGCAGTCAAAGCCATAAACGGAACTTCGGGTAAGGAATTTCTAAATGCTTTTAGCTGTGTATACTCTGGTCTAAAATCATGTCCCCACATGCTTACACAATGTGCCTCGTCAATGGCTACTAATTTTATATTCAAGCTTTTCAGCCAGGTGTTACTCACCGAAATCAATTTCTCCGGCGATAAATACAGCAGCTTAATTTCGCCGTTTTTAGCTCGAGCGATCACGTCATTTTCAGCCTGTGGAGAAATAGAACTGTTAAAAAAATCTGCCTGTATTCCGTTGGCTTGCAATGCCTGCACCTGATCTTTCATCAATGAAATAAGAGGCGAGACCACAATTGTAATTCCATCAAAACACAAGGCTGGAATCTGAAAACACATTGATTTGCCCCCACCAGTTGGCATGAGGACAAAACTGTCTTTTCCTGCCAGCGTGCGGTCGATAATTTCTTGTTGTAAAGGCCGAAACTCATCGTAACCAAATACATCCTTTAATAGCGTTTGGGGATTCTTTTCCATGCTTAGCTTTTGTTTTTAGTTTTTGAGACATTTCCTTATCTCCATTTTTAGCAAGCAAAATCTCATTTTTTTTTAAATTCTTCTTGTCTTGGGATAAGGTGAAATGCTTTGCCAGTAACATCACTAGCCGTCGATCTTCCCGCTAATTGTTTTCTGTACTTAATTGTACTGCTTCGTAAAAATAGGGAAAAGGCTCCGGATTGGATTTTTTCAGTCAGTTCAATCTTGGCAGTAAAGGTTATCCAATGTTCCAGTCTTTCATTGTAGTTCGATTCTTACCTTTATCAATTTTGGTTTGGTTGAATTTAATCAGAGTAAAAACATAAGCAGTATTAACATAATAGTACGCTCAATATGACATCACTCTGAAAAAATAAATTTCGAGCTACGTTGATTTAGTTTCTAGAGATGATCAAAATCACTATTTCCGTTAGCACCACTACTTGCCAAACAAAAAGAAATCCTTCCAGAAGGCCATAATCTCATTACAGCCCTCAATCTCCAAATAAAAAGGAGAATAGGCATCTTTACTGACTTCATTCTCCAAGAATCCAGTAGGCTAGATAAGTAGTGTCAACTATTAAAAAAGCTTCCATGATTAAGAAAACCTATGATGCTCTTTTGTCTATTCTCTTTCCAAACACCCGATTTGATCAAATTTGGATCCCAATTTCCCTTATTCTGAAATAGACTCAAGCCCCCTATTTTTCGCTTCAGTCACGAAATACTACACTTCAGTCAGGTTTAATTTTTAAAAATGTTCTGCTGCTGCACTTTTGATTCAAATACGAATCGAAATGAAAACCAAGGCAGTTTTATTTTTCTACCTCTTACTCCTAAACGGAACAGCTTTTGGCCAGACTGAGCTTAGCGGAAAGGTGATTGATGAAAAAGGTCTGGGTCTCCCTGGAGTTAATATTTTCATCAAAGGCAGCTACGACGGTGCTACGAGCAATGTAGATGGAAACTATAAATTCAGCAGTAAAGAAACAGAAATTCAAATTATTGTCTTTCGATTTTTAGGCTTTAAGACAAAGGAGCTAGCGGTCGTACTGTCAGACAGAACTCAAGAATTACCAACTATTACGCTGATAGAGGCAATCACCGAAATGAATGCGGTGACTATTTCAGCCGGTGCCATGGAGGCCTCAGACGAAGGAAAGTCTGTCGTATTAAGATCCTTGGATATCGTCACCACGCCGAGTGCAATGGGCGATATCATGGGCGCTTTCCAAACACTTCCTGGTACAAGCACGGTCGGAAATGA
Organism: Algoriphagus sp.; assembly: GCA_041688245.1. Lineage (GTDB taxonomy): Bacteria > Bacteroidota > Bacteroidia > Cytophagales > Cyclobacteriaceae > Algoriphagus. The sequence goes on along the minus strand of JBDNIP010000758.1, from coordinate 269 downwards.
TGGACGCTTATTTGTCCGAGGCGGCGATGCGAGCGAAGTTGGAATCTATATCGATGGTATGCGTGTAGGAAATGCCTATGGCACCACCGCCGGAAATGTGCCGACACGTACCCGATTCAATCCCAATCTATTCAAAGGCACATTTTTCAGTACAGGAGGCTATTCGGCAGAATTCGGTCAAGCACTTTCTTCTGCTTTGGCACTGAATACAAAGGACCTGTCGATCCGTAGTCAGGGAGATCTCAGTATCATGAGTATCGGTGGAGGCT
>JBDNIP010000757.1:0-1774 GCA_041688245.1 Algoriphagus sp. | reverse complement strand
GGTTTAATGAATTATTTTGCTGGTTTTCTGGATAAAATATTTTAAATAATATTATTTAGAAGGTTCAAGATTAATATGATAATCCTCTCTGCTATTTTTTTTACTTAAAATTTCTTAAAAACCATATAAAAGGAGAATATATTGTTTTAATGGAATTGTCTTATATCCAATGTTCTAAATCGGACAAATATTAAATTTGAATGATGTCGATCAAAAAGTGATTTCCCTTCATAAGGGAAGTATTTAAAAAAACCCTACCTAAAAAAATTTTGAATAACCCCTAAAAATCAATAATTGTTTATTCGATCATCACGGTTTTTTTAAAACAGCTTAGAAAAAATACCGACACTAATTCTATGTTTATCTTATATTAATAAATACATCAACCGTTATAGCATAAAATATTGTTTATTTATTCTGCGTAATATGTATTTTGAGTATATAACATTCGGTTCTACCACGAATTTAATGGAGAAATTAGAAGTTAGGTATTTTTTCAATTTAGTTGATTCTTCTAAATCGCAGTAAATCAGACAATACATGGTTTCAGCAAAACGCAAGTTTCCTATATTAAGTCACTTTATCTAGATGTCCCACTAACTTAAGGGTAGAATCACAAAAAATTTGCAAATTGGTATAACAAGTTTCAGAATCAGTTCCTGCAGAATATAAAAAACCTATAAGCTAAAAATACTTCCCTATGAAAAATATCCATATTTTGAACGGAGACGCTCTTTTCACAAAATTTCCTAGCTCGATACCAGGAGAAAAAATAATTTTCAGAGAATGCTTAATCGATGGCCCTGTTGATTTTGACTCGTTTGAAGCATTGGTACTCGGCAGAAGTAAGTATTTAGCTGAAACCTATCCAGGAGCCGTAGAAGAACCTTACATTCCACACATATCAGCGGAACTTGAAAAAATCATGACCAGCTCCGATTCGGATCAGATTTACTGTTGGTTTGAAGCCAATTTATTTTGCCAGGTAAATCTGTGGTATTCAATTTTTTTACTTGGTGATCATGAGGGAGAAGTTGTTTTGGTTTTACCGAAAATGACCCTTCAAAATGGATTTACAGATTTAAATGAGGCGGAACTTTTGGAAGCCTATCGAAGCCCACGAGTACTGAGCAAAAATGAGCGAAGCATTCTTAGCCGACTATGGATTTTATTCCAAAAAAATAAAATCAAACAAGCCAAGAGCCTTACTTGGACCGTTAACTATGACCTCCCTTTTTTGATGCCTGCAATTGAAGCTTGGGAAGAATCTATTCCTCAGGAAGATTATCTTGGCAAGCCGAAGGCCGAATTATTGGCTATTTCTAAGGAATTTAAAACTGAAGAATTCAACTATCTCTTCCGGGAATTTCGACGTCGATTACCCATTTATAGGTATGGCTATTTGATGGCCTATCGACTCTGGGATGAAATAAAAAAAGAGGATTAAGGCCCTTCTGATTTGGAAAAGGCTTCAACTTCATCAATCAATCCTTATTTTCGGGTATGAAATGGTCTATAGATTTCCCAACTCCCTCCTATGTTTTTCCGATTTCCCATCAAAGTAAAATCTTGAGTTTGGGCTCTTGCTTTGCTCAAACGATCGGTCAAAAAATGATCGATGCCAAGTTTGATTGCCTGGTTAACCCTTTTGGGACAATTTTCAATCCCTACTCCTTAGAGATTTTATTGGAGGCCGCACTCTTCAATGATCGATTTGAAGAAAGTCTGATCTGCGAACGGGATGGACTTTTCTTTCATTATTATGCACATTCAG
>JBDNIP010000756.1:0-5447 GCA_041688245.1 Algoriphagus sp. | reverse complement strand
TGCCTGCGGCACTTCTTGGTGTGCCTACTGAAGTCATCGCTGTAGTAGGTCCAATTCATCTCTTCTCCCAGTTTTGGTATCATACGCAACATATTAAGCGGATGGGTTTTTTGGAGTATATCATTGTAACACCAGCACACCATCGTGTGCATCATGCGATCAATCCAATTTATTTAGATAAGAACTATGGCCAGATTTTTATTTTTTGGGATAAGCTTTTTGGAACATTTCAAGAAGAATTGGAAGAGGTGCTGGAGGTTTATGGTGTCACTAGCCCGGTCAGAACCTGGAATCCAATAAAGATCAATTTCATGCATCTCTGGTTTTTGACTAAAGATGCATGGAGAGCGGCTAAGTGGGAGGATAAATTCAAAATTTGGTTTATGCCATTGGGATGGAGACCACTGGATGTAGCTGAAAAATTCCCAGTGGAGAAGACTGAAGATGTCTATCAAATTGAAAAATATAACCCCCATCTCTCCCCAAAACTACATCTTTGGACTGTTTTTCAATTTATGATGCTTGTATTTTATGTTTTCTATATGTTCGGGAACATAGCTACCATTGGTTCTCCGGGAATCTTTATCTACGGAGCATTTATCTTCTTGACTGTGTATGCTTATACAGAGTTGATGGATAAAAATTCTAAATCTTGGATATGGGAAAGTATAAAGAGTATTGTAGGCATAGCTATTATTATCAGTACTGGTGATTGGTTTGGTTTGAATACTTCCATTTCTTTCGGGTCAATCTTGATCATGACAATCCTTATTCTCTCTCCATTAATTGTTATTTGGTTTTGTAGAACGGAGGTTCTTTCCACAGAAGATGAAAAAAAGCTAGTAAGGATTTCCTAAAAATTCATCTTCAGGCTCTTCAGGCAAATACCTAATTAGTAATTTACCTAGAATTGAAAGGGTCATATCAAGTCCTTCCCCTTGTTAAAATTGTCTACTTGAATCCATCTTTAACAGATACACTATTAGGTGAAATGAGTGTTTGCTTTGCTACATGTTTCGGAATAAACTGATGCTTTGATTTGAAATTAAATTCTCTACGCAGGAGCGGTGGCCAAGAGCCTTTCCCGAAGGATTTCGTAAGGAATCTAAAGAAATAAATCAGCATTAAGTTTGGAAACGAGCAGGACTACGTATACTCATACTAGGAAATGCTACTATTCACAATTATGTCAGTAGCCTTATTTTCTTTTCCCGTTGGGAGACAGAAATGGGCATTTTTATTGGATTTAATCAATGCTAAATTGCTTATGTCTGTTACTTGTAGCGAAGAGTACAGACATATTTGGGGATTAAATTTTAACGTAACGGAGCTCTTTATTGAATTAGAAAATGGCATAAAAAAAACCTTGGCTGGAATACAGCCAAGGTTTTTTATGTTGGTACAGAAATTTACTTTCCTTTCTCTCCAATCGAAATCATCGCACATCTGAAACCGATATCATTGGTAGCGGAGTCCTGATGCATAAATCTTCGCGTACCAGGAACCAACCAATAAGTAACATCTCTCCAAGAACCTCCTTTATACACACGGTGTTCATCTGTAATCATTGAAGTCTGATAGGTATCAGCCTCATCAAAAACTCCTGAATTTCTAACTGGGTTGAGGTCGTCAAAGTCTTGGAATGAAAGTGGACGATAAATGTCCTGAACCCACTCGTTCATATTTCCTGCCATGTGATATAAGCCAAAGTCATTTGGAGCCATATCATAAACATTAGTAGGGATGATTTCTCCATCATTTTGCTGACTACCCGCGATTCCACCGTAGTCACCGCGACCTCTTTTAAAGTTGGCTAGCAAGTCACCTTGCTTGCCTTTACGATTTACATTATATGGATTTCTCACTCCTCTTCCGTCCCATGGATAAATTCGACCGTACTCCTGATTTTCATCTAAGTATTGTGTGCCAATCATTGCTTTCGCTGCATACTCCCATTCGGCTTCACTAGGGAGTCGGTAATCAGCCAATGCTACGCCTCGCTCAATTAACTGAGTTTTAGAAAATGTGGAATCGATTCCTCTTTCCTTTCTCACCAGTTCCTGAACAAAATCAGTTCTCCATTTTGAATAGATTTTTGCTTGACTCCAGGAGACGCCTGCAACCGGATAGAAATTGAATCCAGGGAATCTGAAATAATAAGATTGGTACATATCGTTGAATGACATCGCACCTTTCCATACATCTTCAGCAGGCTCTAATTTTATCAATGAGTCCGCGCTCACTTTCTTCTTCATGTCAAAAAGAAATTCACGGTAATCATTATTGGTGATTTCTGTTTCATCCAAATAGAAGTTAGAAACCGTGACAGTCCGCTCTTGGTTATCTCGGAATGCCATGATATCCTCTTCCTGCGAACCTAAAACCGCTCTACCACCTTGGATAAATCTCAAGTTCGGACCGGGAATTTGCTCCGCATTTTTGGCCACAAAAAAGCTTGTCGAATCATTTTCTTCAAATGAGAATTCCTGACCAGTTGTAGCACTTTTCTTACCGGGATTATTTGCAGATCTTCTCCCATAGCCAGGAGTTTTATTACAAGAAGTCAAAATAGAACTTCCGATAATTACGAAAGTTGCTACCCACATTCCACATGATTTGTCACTTAGGCGCATATAAGTGTTCGTTTAGTTCTAGTTTATCGCTGCAATGTAAAAGCATTGTTAACGACTTACAATGATTTTCAAAAAGGCAAAAACTCTTAAAAGCTTTAAAAACCTTTTAATTGATTGTTGCTGAGAGATTAGGAGCTAAAAAAGCGCAAAATTTATGCCAGCAAAATTTATACTTTTTTAAGAATTAACCATTTCATTCAGTTTGATTTGTGCTTTTAAAATACTCGTAACTCCTGATAAAGTAAGAATTAAACGATTTTTGTATTCCTTTATTTTACAAACCTTAGAATGCAGCTGCGCAAAGCGCATAATTTTCTGAAAAATCTCAGAGGAATAAAAGTCATTACGAGCCGAGGGTGGCAAATAACATTTCATTTGATTGCCTTTGAGCATTAATTTTTCAACACCCAATTTTTCAGCTTTCCATCTTAAGCGAACTGTTTCCAATAGATCTGCTACTTCAGTTGGAAGCGGACCAAACCTGTCCAAAAGACTTGAAGAGAATTTATTTAATCCCTCTTCATTTTTTATCGCATCCAATTTTGAGTAGAGCCCCAATCTCTCGCTGATGTTTGCGACATACTCCTCAGGAATCAATAATTCCAAGTCGGTCTCTATCGTACAATCCTGAACGAGGATTTTCACTTTCTCAGCAAGATCAACTTCAAATAGGGCTGCAAACTCATTTTCTTTTAATTCTTGTACAGCTTCATCGAGGATTTTGTGATACATCTCAAATCCAAGATCGGTGATGAAACCGCTTTGCTCCGCACCCAAAAGATTACCTGCACCACGAATATCAAGGTCTTTCATTGCTACTTTGAATCCATCTCCCAAATCAGAAAATTCTTCTAGCGTCTGTAATCTCTTCCTTGCTTCAGAAGTAAGTCCTGACAGGGGGCTGGTAAGCAGGTAGCAGAAGGCCTTTTTATTACTTCTACCCACACGACCTCGCATTTGATGCAAATCGCTCAAACCGAACATGTGAGCTCTATTAATTAAAATCGTATTAGCATTCGGGATATCTAGTCCTGATTCGATGATGTTAGTCGACACAAGAACATCGTACTCATGATTGATAAAATCTACCATGATTCTTTCTAGCTTCTTTCCGTCCATCTGTCCGTGTGCGCCAGCCACTCTTGCGTCCGGAACAAGTTTCATGATCAAATTTGCTATCGAATCAATCTCCTCGACTCTGTTGTGAACAAAGAAAACCTGCCCTCCACGGCGTAGCTCATAAGAAATTGCATCACGGATCACCACTTCTTGGAAAGTTTGTACTTCTGTAGTCACCGGTTGGCGATTTGGGGGTGGCGTTGCAATGATGGATAAATCTCTCGCCCCCATCAGAGAAAAATGTAAAGTCCTTGGAATTGGTGTAGCGGTCAAGGTTAGCACATCTACATTTATCCGAAGGTTTTTAAGCTGATCTTTTACTTTTACACCGAATTTTTGTTCTTCATCTATGACAAGCAATCCGAGATCCTTGAATACGATGTCTTTGTTGACGATTTTATGTGTACCAATCAATATGTCAATCTCTCCGGATTTCACTTGAGCCACGATGTCTTTAATCTCTTTTGCCGTGCGAAAGCGATTGATATAGTCTACTTTCAAGGGTAGGTCATTCAACCTTTCCTTGAAAGTATGAAAATGCTGCATCGCCAATATTGTAGTTGGAACCAATATCGCTACCTGTTTGCGATCATTTACTGCTTTGAAAGCAGCCCGGATTGCTACCTCAGTTTTCCCAAACCCAACATCCCCGCAGACTAATCGGTCCATTGGATAAGATTTTTCCATATCCGATTTGACATCTTGTGTGGCAATTGCCTGATCCGGCGTATCCTCGTAGATAAAAGAAGATTCCAGTTCGATCTGTAACACTGAGTCTCTGGTAAATGCAAACCCTGAAGCTGCTCTCCGCTTTGCATAGAGGGCTATAAGATCTTTAGCAATATCCCTTACCTGCTTTTTGGCCCTGCTCTTTTTATTTTCCCATTCGGGCGAGCCCAGTTTTGACATGGCTGGTGCCATTCCTTCCTGACCGGAATATTTAGAAATCTTATGCAGCGAGTGAATGTTTACATAAAGCAAGTCATCATCTCGAAAGATCAACCGAACAGCCTCTTGCTTTTTTCCAGAAACATCTACTTTTTCCAATCCTGCAAACCTTCCTACACCGTAGTCAACATGAACAATAAAATCACCTGGATGAAGGGCTTTTAGTTCTTTTATTGTAAGTGCTTTTGATTTGCTTGCCCTGGTTCGAGTTTTATAGCGATGATATCGCTCAAACAATTGATGATCCGTGAAGCAGGCTATTTTTGATTGTCGATCTTCAAATCCTTCGCGCAAGCCGAGTAATATGTTTTGTATTTGAAGTGTTGGGTCTAATTCTTTGAATATCCCAATCAGGCGATCGATTTGCTTATCGTTTTCTGCGGTGAGGATATTTGTGAATCCGCGCTTTTCATTTTCAGATAGCTGAACAACTAGTAAATCAAAATTCTTATTGAATGATGGTTGGGGCTGACTTTCCCAAACAAATGATTTTGAATGGTCAAGGTAAAATTGCCTGCCAAATTCGATTCTGGAAAAGCGTTTTGATTGCTCAGAGAAATCATCTCCTGTTTCGAACAAGTCGGCAGGCCGGAGAACCAGTTTGTCATTTTTGGTTTTTTGTACTATCTGGTCAAATTCTTTGGCAGCCTTGTGAAAGCATTCAGTCATCACGTCTTTTGTAAGCTGGAAATCTTTGATCCAAATCCTGGTCTCTTCAGGTAAGAAGCCTAAAAATGATTGACGGAC
>JBDNIP010000755.1:0-2962 GCA_041688245.1 Algoriphagus sp. | reverse complement strand
GTGATCTGAGATTCATTTATTCTGCCCCTTGACCTATCCTGCCCAAAATCAACTTGAATTCTGACTTTGGGACTAAATATCTTACCAATTTCAGTAAACTCGATATAGGCGACATTGATCTCCGATAAGAGTACGTTATCCACTGTTTGAGATTGCACAGTGAAGCTTCCAGAAATCATGAAGATTAAGACTAAGATCCTGATTTTTCGCATGGGTTTATTTATCTATAATTCACTAAAATACTATAAAATCGACTATTCAAATAGAATTAACTTCAGGTAGGCTAGCCCAGTAATTTTTTTTGGCAAAATTCAAAAAATCCTTATTATTAATTTTATAGTTTTGTACCCTGCCACGGCGGGCAGCCATTTCATGATCATTGATTTTTTACGTTGATTGAGTGGAAAGATATGTATTTCCAAAAGACCATGAAGTGGTCAAACCATGAATAACTTATCCTCCGCCGCGGAGCCCCCGGTACAACCGGGGGTTAAGAATGACGATAAGAACCCCACGATGGCGAAGCTATCAAACTTTTGGGTAACAGAATTAATCCTGACTATTGTACTGAATCCAGAAGATATTAAGGCGTTTTGTATCCGACCACTATACGGATTACACCCAGGCAAATATTCTACACCTAGCCGGGGAATTTTAAGTCGTAAAGAATTCCATTAAAAAAGTCCGAAACCTTTCGCTTTCGGACTTTAACATTTTCTTAGTTTAAATTACTGTTTAAATTCGTCGCGTTCGTAAAAAGTATCGTCTGGATAATGAGTTTCTATTTTTGGCCTGGTGTAAGAACTAAAAACCTCCACTTCGTATTCTCTGTAAACCGGTGTATGTTTTTTCAATCTTTTGGTCTGAGCAAAAGTTTCATGATTGATTTTATTTGTTGAAACTAGATGACTATTCAAATCTAAAGTTGCCATTCCAATTGGAATGATAACATGGTTTTCACCCTCTTTGTTGATGAAATCATGAACCCCATCTTTAGCTTTTGCGCTGTAAGGTTTGTGATTGGCTGAAATGATAGATTCATCGACTTCTACATCAAGGTAAATTACCCGTTCTGTGTCTTTGTTCACGAGCAAATTATCTACTTTACCGATGGTTCTGCCTTCTATATCTTGCACTGTCCAACCACGGACATCTTTATCGGTGTCAGCAACTTTGTAATCGCTTAGTTCTTCCAACTAATATAAATTTCTATTTTGTGTTCATTTTATTGCATTTTTAACACTAGTGATTCTGCCGATTTGAAGAATTCATTCACATCGTCTTTTTGGTTCAAGGTAAGTTCACCTTTCTTAATTGCAGAAACGGCTGCATCTACATTCGTCACCTCTTGCGACAGGTTTGGAAATTTTGCTTTCTGCAAGGTGGAAAGGGCGCGAGCGATAATTTCACCAGACTCTTTGATCAAATCTGCGTGATTTATATCGTAAGGATTTTCTTTAATTTCCGAGATATTATTACGTGCTTCCTCTAAGTCAGCATTTATATCGACTTCGAGCATACTAGCTTTTGCCTCTACCGCATCGATTAGGTAATTCAATGCGCCATTATTATACTCATGGTCAATCCCCATTTTCTCCATATCGCCGATGTAAGCCGAATATTTAGCTATGGCGTCTGTTGAATTCATAGCTTGGTTTCCCATGCCCGTTTCATCTCCTTTAACTATTTCTTCGGTTGTGGTTTCTTCGACTTCAACGTTATCGTCGGAATCTCTCAAAAAGAAGAACCAAATGGGTACAAGCGAGAGTAGGATCATAAGTATCCAAGGCCAAACGGATTTTTTCTTTTTAATGTTATTTTCTGTCATAGCTCAAAGTCTGGTTAGTAAATTCAATTTGATAATATTCAATCCACGTGCCTATTCCTGTAACCTATATAACTATTTTATAGTTTGAATATAATATTTAGGATGTTTGCACACTCTTTGAATACTCGAAGCGAAAAAATGAATGAGGCAGGAGGAGAAATTTATAGTTCCACTTTTTTATTAACAAAGTATCAGATTAGTGTTTTGCGTAATTTGCCCACTATCAATTAACAGTTATTTTTCTTTTTTGAGGTATTTCGTATGGACTATAAAATGGATTTAATTTTTATGAGTTTCCGCTAATTCGTTAGCAAAGATATAAGTGTTTGAGAATCGGTTAATCCTTCTAATTGGACTGAAAAGCATGTCTTCTCAGGTCGCAAATAAAGTGAATAATCAGAATTTTTTTATTGAAGAGCCCAACAATAAATTTCAGCTCCCGTTTTCGAATAAGAGTAAGGTTGACCTTCTATTTGCAGTTATTTAATTGCATACGGCTATGCATGTTAATTCGGGAGCTTAAATAACTAAGCCTTCAATTAGTCGCTCAGATAAATCAATAGATTTGGTTGACTTGCTTCAAAGCTTTAAACTTCAGATTAAGTACCAAGGGTAGTATTAACGATAATCTAGTTATTGGTACTTTGGTTTATTGAATATTTACTTTTAATTCGAATCGAATTCCATAAGCTCATCATAACCTCTTGGAAATTCTTTTCCGCAATAATTACATTTCCCAAACGATTTGATTTTTTTTAGAAATAAATCTTTGCCTTTACAATTGGGACATTCTGATGTGATGTTTTTAATAATTATTTTTCATCGTGGTATGTGGTTAACTATTACAAGTAAATTTAAACAGCAGGAGATGAATTAGCTATACCGAACAAACATATTGACGAATAGCGTTAGTTTTTACAAATTCAGATATAATGTCTTAACAAGATAATATCTTAAGATTAACTACAAATTCAATAAATTTCAAAAAATATGAAAGCGTTTTGCATCCGACCGCTGTACGGATTACGCTTAGCCAAACATTCTACACCTAGGGTGGAACAGCGATTTGACTACATCTAGTCGAGGGGGACGCTAGATTGGTAGCCCGGGGTTTCAACCCCGGGTAAAGGAATG
>JBDNIP010000106.1:0-1164 GCA_041688245.1 Algoriphagus sp. | reverse complement strand
CGTCAGGAATTGACTGATCACCCTGTCAGCAACACTTCCACCAGAACTATCACTGGTACGGCGGGGGCAGATGCTGTCGATTTCATCTAGAAAGAGAATGGTAGGGGCAGCCTGCTTGGCTTTTTTGAATAGTTCCCTCACTCCTTTTTCCGACTCGCCGATAAATTTGCTCATAATCTGGGGACCTTTAACGGAAATAAAATTAACCCCACTCTCACTCGCTACTGCCTTAGCCAAATACGTTTTTCCGGTTCCTGGTGGGCCGTAGAGGATAATTCCTTTAGGAGGATCTGTATTGGCTTTACGAAATAATCCAGCATATTTCAATGGCCATTCTACTGCCTCTTTCAACGCTTCTTTAATTTCGTTAAGTCCGCCAACATCCTCCCATTTGACATTGGGCACTTCTACAAATACTTCTCGGATGGCAGATGGTTCCACCTCTTTCATAGCATCGTAAAAATTGTCCAAAGAAATTTCGAGCTTCATCAGTAGTTCGTAAGGAATCTCAGCCAATTCATAATCAATCATCGGAAGAATTTTCCGAATTGCTGTCATGGCAGCCTCTCTTGCCAACGCTTCCAAGTCGGCGCCCACGAAACCATGGGTTATTTCGGCCAATTTTTCAAGGCTTACGTCTGTTGCCAGTGGCATACCTCGGGTGTGGATTTCCAAGATTTCAAGCCGTCCGTTTTTATCAGGAATAGAAACGGAGAGTTCACGGTCGAACCTTCCTGGCCTCCGCAACGCCGGATCGATTGTATTGGGAATATTCGTGGCCCCGATCACAATCACTTTGCCACGTGATTCCAAACCATCCATCAAGGATAAAAGCTGAGCAACTACCCGCTTTTCAACTTGTTTTTCCCCTCCCATATCTTCTCTTTTGGGGGCAATAGCATCAATTTCATCGATAAAAATTATGGCTGGTGCGTGTGCCTGTGCATCTGCAAAAACTTTGCGCAGCCGTTCTTCACTTTCGCCATAAAATTTGCCCATGATCTCTGGACCGGATATATGCAGGAAATAGGCTTCCGTTTCATTGGCCACCGCTCTTACAATCAAGGTTTTTCCAGTTCCTGGAGGGCCGTACAGGAAGACACCTTTTGGAGGATCAATACCCAAACGTTCAAATACCTCTGGATATTTTAACGGAAGTTCAAT
>JBDNIP010000754.1:0-7188 GCA_041688245.1 Algoriphagus sp. | reverse complement strand
CATGGTATCGGAGAAGTATATTCAGAATTATCTCGATGAGTTTGTGTACAAACTGAACAGAAGGTATTTTGGTGAAAAGCTATTCGACAGGTTAATTATTGCGGCAATTTACCCATACGTGCAACATAGCGAATAGTCATAAAAGAAAATATAAACTGATAAATAATTCGGGAAAAGAGCTCAGAATAGAGTTTTATTTTTATAATATTTTCAAGTATTCAAAAATAGTAAATAATGAAGGTATATCGGAGGTGCGAGCTAAAGAACCTACAAACGTCGGAATTACTCCTTTACTTGCGTTTGGTGCTGACTCGATAATTGTAACCTACGACAACGAAAAACGCCAAATCTACACTAGGATAGTTCAGGCAAATTACCAAAACGTTAATCCTAAACTTAGAAATATTTTGGAAGACGACAGCTACTCAATCGTCGGCGAAGATGACTATATATTCACCTTCACCGAAGAAGATTATGAAAATGCCGAAAAACTTTAGGTGTGAAAATGGTAGTGATGTAGAACCGCTGCAAGGGTGAAATTCTAGTCTCTGCGTTAGCTGAACCTTTCTGAATAGTCCATCGGGGAGATTATTTTTTTATGTCTGCGGGAATGTATGTTTTTATCCAAATCGATTTGTAAATGGAATAGGCTTGGAAACTATTCACATCAAATAAAAATAAGTAAGTGATTGTTTTATAGATATTTAAAACTTATTGATCCATGAATTTCTCTTTGTGAAGAGAAAGCTTACGTCTTTTCTTAGCGGTATAGGCCAATCCATAGTTAGGTCATTTTTAGCTATTATTGAATAAAAATGTTTTTCTTAATGAACCTAGGCTAGTTTAAAGTTTGTATAAAAATCTAAATTTGCAGGATGAAAAATTTACTAAAAATAATTTACTTGATTTTATTTGCAATCTGGTCATTCAACTTCCTATACATTATTGTCTTTTACAAGGCGAATGATAAAGTAATGATTTTAGGCACAGTTGAATCAAATAAAATCATTGGGGTAATTAGTTATGGACTACTAAGTGCGATCGCATTTTATGGGATATATTCAAAGAAAAATGCTGATCCTAAACTATAGGGAAATGCGCTTGCCGAGTAGAATGTTGTCCTAGTCTATCGAATGGAAATCTTATTTTCTCTTCAGCTCCAGCACCGTAATTTCAGGCCAAATACCCACTCTACCCGGAAAGGCCAAAAATCCAAAACCACGGTTAACATGTAAATAGCGCCCTAGTTCTTCATACAATCCTGCCCACTTTGGGTAGCGCCAGGATACTGGACTCCACTTGATAAAACCCGGAATCTCAATACCAAACTGCATTCCGTGTGTATGCCCACTCAACGTAAGGTGGATGAATTTTGGGAATTTCTTTACCACTTCATCAAAGTGAGAAGGATCGTGGCTCATCAGTATTTTAAAACTCCTGTCGTCAAGGTCTTCTACGGCTTTATTTAGATCTCCATATTGGGCAAATCCCTTTCCCCAATTTTCTACTCCTATTAAGTCTATGGTAGCTCCGCTTTTTTGGAGCTTCACATTTTCGTTGCGCAGTAGCTTAAATCCAAGTTCTGCATGAACTTCGTACAGATGCTCCATATTGGATTTTTTGGCCTCCTTGCTGGGCCAAGTCATGTAGTCACCATAGTCATGATTGCCTAAAATGGAGTAAATACCCAAGGGCGCCTTCAGCTTTTTGAAGGTATCCATCCAAGGCTCCATTTCTTTCGATTGGTTGTTTACCAAATCGCCTGTAAATAGTATTAAATCTGATTCTTGTGCATTGATAAGATCCACTCCATATTCTATTTTTTCTTTATTATCAAAACTCCCAGAATGGATATCTGAAATCTGGGTGATGGTAAAACCATCAAATTCCACAGGCAAGTCATCAAATTCGAGAGTGTGCTTTAAGACACGATAGCGGTATTTACCGAAAAAAATACCATGGAGCACGCCTACAAAAGGGATAGCAGATAATACTAAGGCGGCTTGGCTTACAAATTTCCTTCGGTCAGACATAAAGTTGCCTTCCCCGTTTCCGGTGACGGATTGAAAAACACCAGCGACTAAGCGCAGTACATCTTCTCCAAACATTACACTGAGGATAATAAGTTTTGGAAGCAGTGAAAGCACCAGTAGCGAAATAAGTCTTCCAAAGTTTTGGGTTGGACTGACACGACTGAAGGCAAGAAAGCCGTAGATCACAAACAGGTATATAAAAACGGAAAAAATCCAAAAACTAATCTTAATCCAAGTTTGGTCACGGAATAGCGTCTTAAAAGCTTGGTAGGAATACCAGTCAATAAGCGAAAGGAAAAGTACGAAGAGAAGCACACGAATTAATGTTGAAACCACTGGCAAAGGGGGTTTTAGAGCTATGAAAATTAAATAACAGTTAGTAAATACCTTTCCTAAATTAATGAAGATTAAAGTTACACCTCGCCTGCAACACAATACCCCACTAGGTTAAGAATGTATTTACGGCTTTTCTTTAGTAAGGATTTGGGAATCATCACTACTTCAAATATACCCAAACCTTTTATTATCAGAGATTTCAATCATTTTTGATCTTAATTCCAACATTCTTTTTTGAAAGTCCCTTCACTAGTATTTTTAGTCTTTGAAAAACTATTTTTTAAATTTGGTAAATTTTTTTTCCAAACAAGAAATACCAGAAGTCAGAAGATTATCCTGAATACTAGGAGATTAATTAAATAATGGCTAAATATTATGTTGATTGTCAACAATCTCCTTAGTTAGATGTCTTTTGAGGATTCGTGCCTTTGGGACACTTTCCTATAAGCGGCTATTAAATCTTAAATAATACCGAAATAGTTTTTTACTTAATATTAGTTTGATCGGGGGAATTAAATGGATTCATGTAGACCTGCTCGCTAGGTAACAGTAGTACTTGGAGATAATCAGAAATTATCTCGCTTTTTTTAAGGATAAGTGACGAAAACAATAACTACAAACAAATCAGCTATGGACTTCCTCAGGTAAATCGAGCGATTGCAGTTATTCAAAAAATTGGTTAAAGTGAAACGCACTGGAAGTCAGTAGGAATTGACAAAGCGGATCGGGGTGAGCAGGGCGAAATTTTATTTGATATTGGATGAATTAAGAGATGAGGGGGTAGAAATCAAGTTTTCCAAGCGATTAAATCCCTTTGTTTACGCGAACTGTGTGGATGTTTTGCTTGTCTTTTCACTTTAAATTTAGGGGTCAACTGAAATCAGAAATATTTCCGCTGGAAAAATGTTGAATTATTTCCCAGCGTCGATTACTTTAGACGATAGTATTATTTCTTTAGGATATGATCAGTCACTAAGACTCATACTAGTTACCGACTCTTGACAGCACTGCGATGAGGTATCCTGACTCCTGGTAAAGGTCAGGGGAAGCGAGTAAATTCTTAGAAAAATGGATAAATTTAAAGAGTTGATTTTTAGAAGGTTCAGTAGTTTGATGGTATTCGCCACGGCTTGTATTTTGAGATTTTTTGGGTAAATCTTTTCAGTACTTCACCCTTTTTTAGTTATAAGTACTATAGGGAAATGGATTGTGTACTTTGGTCTTTTTTTTATTGCGATTGCTTTGCTGATTGGGAGCTTATCCGTTTGGCGTGACGGATGGATTACCGAAGGTGAAAACTATCCGAATTTTTCAGTCATGGCTATGGCTTGTGTGGTACTTTCTCAGCTTATTTTAATTATCGGAGAAGAATTTAAAGTCAAAAACTCCAAAAACATAAAACGATCAGCAAGCGCAGATTATAGCATCATAGTTTTCTTATTGCGGTGGCTTTGCTTGTTGGGGGTTTGTCTATTTGGAATACTGGTCCGATCCCTGAAGATAAAAATTATCTTAATCTTATGGCTTTAGCTATGTTTTTTTTGCTGTCAGCTCAATTAACTCAACTCAAGGCACTAAAAGCAATGAGGGATAAGATGTGAAGGTCTGTAAATCCTATTTTACTGTTAAAACAAATTCCAACAGAAAAATGCTCATTTTAATTCTATAAAAAGAATGTTCCGAATTATTCTTATTCCAGAAACAAAAGGAGGATTTACTGTGACTGTCCCTTCACTTCCCGGTTGTATCACACAGGGCGAAATAATCGTTGAAGCTAAGAAAATGGCTTTTGAGGCTATTTTGATTTATCTGGAGGATTTGATAGCGAGCGGGGAGGAAATCCCCAATGACATGAATAGTCTAGAATTATCGCTAATAGTAGCCTGAAAGATCCAATTTTACTGTTTTTTTAATCCTAAAGACCTTCCGTTTTATTAAATTATGAAAAGTTTGACATCCAAAGATTTAATAAAAATACCAGAGGCAAATGGCTTTCTCCTTCAGAGGAGCAAGGGTAGCCACCAACTTTTTAAACATGCCAATGGACGGAGAACAATTGTCCCCATGCATACAAAGGATCTTATAATAGGGACTTTGCTAGCAATTCTTAAACAAGGAGAATTTTCTAAAGGCGATATTTGAGTCAGCCATTAAAGTTTAATTTTCAATTCTTTTTCCTGGGCCGTGTTGGCTTATGACGGGTGTGATTTTCTGGGGTATAGTGGCATTTTTCTGGGAGGGGATAAGGGAGAGAAGGAAGAAACGGGATAGTAAATGATTTTTAGCAATTGATTTTATATTCCTTAAAATATTGAAATTGAGATAGTTGTAAGATATTGTATTACCAATACACGATATCTTGTATTGGTAATACATACTTTTATTTTACAAACCAATCCAGATATTCTTTGATTTTCGTCCCTAGGTAATAAGGAAGATTCAAAAGTTTGTAAGGCTTCCCAGCCGGAGTCATTGTTTCTTCTATTTTTAACTCACCGCCATAGATTCGCACGACAAACCCATGATCACAAGCATCGATAAATTGATGTAAGGAACGAAGCGATCCAGTAGCTCCTGATTTGATCTCAACAGGAATAGCCAGACCATTGTGACTAATTACCAAATCTACTTCGGCACTTGATTGTCGCTTTTCCCGTACCCAAAAGTTAGGTTTGTGGTCTGTTAGATGTGAGGTGGAAATCAGTTCTTGGGAGACCAAATGCGGAATTAGCGCTCCTTTGTAGGCTTGACTTAAATCTTCCATAGCGAGCATTTGCCCTTGAATGCCCAAGGAATAATTTACCAATCCGGTATCCAGAAATTGTAGGCGGGGTGATTTTTTCAGATCAGATTGAAGTGGAGGTATTAAATCTGTTGTCGGATAGATCAACCGCATTATTTTGGCATCCTCCAGGATTCGGAATGATTTGCCGATTTCTCGAGATCGATAATTGGAGTTGCCAAATCCTTGGAACTTAACTCGCTGGTCTAAGGCTAAATGTGCTGAATTCATCAGATGTCGGATGATTTTTCGCTCATTGTTGCTGTTGCTGTACTTTTCTATATCTGATTTATACGTGCTCCAAATGCTTTCGTAGATTGGAGGAAGATCCGCAAGATTATTTCTATCCAAGTCCGTTTTGATAATCTCAGGCATTCCACCTATAGTGGCATAGCGATGAAATAGCTCCATCAAGACCTTATGTGCAAATGGTTTTATTGGAACTTGTGTGAATTGCTCTAAAGCGGCTTTTTGCCCTATTGCATCAAGATACTCTGGGAAATTCATTGGGTAGAGATACAGGAATTCAACCCTTCCTACCGGGAAACTCTTGACTTCTTTCAGGGCAAACTCCAGTAATGATCCTGCTGCAATCACAGGCATTTCGGGAATTTCTTCGTAAAAATATCGGAGCAACTGGATTGCTTTTGGAGACTCTTGAATTTCGTCCAGAAAAAGTAAGATTTTGGAAGGATCAGAATTTGATTGATTATTGCTTACCAAGAGGGCTTCAACTATTGTTTTTACATCATCAAAATCCTCAAAATAGGACCTGTCCGATGGTTTTTCAAGATTCAATAAGATCGCATTCGGGAAGGTTTTTGCAAATTGTCTTACCAAAGTTGTCTTGCCTACCTGTCTAGCTCCTCGGATGATAAGTGGTTTCCTCTTCTTATTCGACTTCCAGGATTCTAGTATATTAAATAGCTGTCTATTAAAGCTCATTTCGAATTCTATTTGTCGCAAAGTAAGGGCATAATTTCAAATTATTTGTAACAAAGTAAGGGTAAATAATTTAAATATTGTCACAAAGTCAGGGCAAATTTTCATAAATATCCTATCAAATTCAGTGTAGATTTATTTATATGCTCAAGAAATTCTCCGAATATTCTCTCAATTTTAATGAGCCTAAAGCCGCTTTCAATTCCCTTTTCTGTTTATTTACACCCGAATTATTTAGCCTATTCCCCTATTGACCAATGAGACAGCTACTCCTGCGGCCCGGAGCCGAAGAATTGACGTATGAGATTCGTGGAATTGTCAAAAAAGCACGCCAAGTGGAAGCTTTAGGCTATTCCATAACTTGGGAAAATATTGGCGATCCCATTCAAAAGCATAACCATGTGCCAGATTGGATGAAAACCATCATTGCCGACTTGCTCAAGGAAGACAAAACTTATGGCTATGCAGATTCCAAAGGCGTGTTGGAGACCAGACAATTTCTGGCCGAATTGAACAACAAACAAAATGGTGCTCAGATCACGGCAGAAGATATTTTGTTTTTCAACGGCTTGGGAGATGCCATTGCCAAGTTATATCAGTTTTTGATCCCAACCGCACGAATTATCGGCCCTTCTCCGGCTTACTCTACGCACAGTTCGGCCGAGGCGGCACATGCCAATACGGCACCGATCACTTACAAGCTTGATCCCGATAATCAGTGGCTTCCGGATATGGAAGATCTTTATTTGAAGGTCAAATACAATCCCGCTATCGTTGGAATCCTGCTTATCAATCCGGACAACCCAACTGGAATGGTCTACCCTAAAGAGGTTTTAGAAGGATTTGTGAAGATTGCTGAAGAGTTTAATCTGCTGCTCATTGTCGATGAGATCTACCAAAATATCACTTATAACGGCATCACCTCGGTACCACTTTCGGAAGTAATCGGAGATCGACCGGCGATTTCACTGAAAGGTATTTCAAAAGAGTTTCCTTGGCCTGGAGCTCGCTGTGGCTGGATGGAGTTTTACAATCGAGAGTCATCGCAGGAGTTTTCCAAGTTTTGCCAGACGCTAGAAAATGCCAAAATGATTG
>JBDNIP010000753.1:0-2079 GCA_041688245.1 Algoriphagus sp. | reverse complement strand
TATAACTAGGTGGAAGAGAATTTATGCCCCTAGCTGATTACAGGCCTTACTCCTTTGGCACTGATACATGATCCCATGTGGCTCATCAGTCCAAATCTGCTTTCGTCCTGGAAATAAAGATTGACGCCGGTGTACTCAGCTTTATCCAGACCTGTTTTAAGCTCCCCGAATGTGGTTGGAAGTTTTAAAACAAACTTCTGATGTGCGTGCCCAAGTGATCGGCCAATTCTTGGCGCGTGCCGAATCTGTTTTCCTTCAAACAAATCAAGGCGTAAATACGCCTTTCTTTTTGCAGCGAGGTCTGCTTTCTTCTTAACGATTTAAGTGTAGACAGACTTTCATGTATCGTTTTACTGACACGTTTTCCCATGCTCGAATATATAAATTATATACGGCTTTATGTATACTAATTGATATTAGAACTCTATTTCTCTCTACTCGGCAGTCTTATGGAGTTTTTGAAACCAGCATTTAATAAGAACTCAAAGTACTTGAGGAATCTCTCTTTATCCAGCTCCGAAGGAGCCTAACTATTCATGACCTTGTACGCAGTGCAGAGTCATGAGTAAGTTGCTGTACAAGAGCACTGAAGTACAAAACTCTTTTCAAAATTTTTAAATGGTAAATAATCATCTCCGAAAACCCCTTAAATTCGCGCCATGATAAAATGTTTTACCCTCTTCTTGGTTTTTGTTTGTTTTGCAGCAAATGCACAGATTCAGATCACCGTCATCGATGCAAAAACACAAAATCCATTGGGAAATGTGCGAGTTCGCCCAGAAACTGGCAAAGCTGAACTCACCAATTCTTCCGGAATTCTAGCTTTTTCAGATTTGGAGAATCAGAATTTCACCTTCTTCAAATCGGGTTATGAAGCCTTCTCAGCTAAATTTAGTGCAGGCGAGCACATCGTCCAATTAATCGAAAAATCACTTAACCTTTCCGAAGTAACTGTTACAGCCTTCGAATCAGAACGACCATTATTAGAGCAATCGGCCGCCATTTCATTGGTCACCGAGCGGGATTTCAACCGATTCAATGAAACGTCCATTGTCAATTCATTCAACACCAAACCGGGAATTCGAATTGAGGAACGGGCTCCGGCAAGTTATCGGATTTCCATTCGGGGGAGTTCCATTCGATCTCCGTTTGGAGTTCGTAATGTCAAAGTTTATTGGAATGAGGTGCCCTTCACTTCCCCCGATGGCACCACTCCTTTGAACCTGTTAGACCTCAGTAATATCCGAACTGCAGAAGTGATCAAAGGTCCATCCGGAAGCATTTACGGTGCAGGAAATGGCGGGGCAATTAATTTAAACAGCCAAGTCTTAGCTCAGGAAAATCGGATCTCAACAGAGTATTCCGCAGGAAGCTTTGGGCTTAACCGATTCCGATTGGGTCTTTCGCAGCAAATCGGCAAAGGGGGAATTGAAGCTTCTTTTGTCACTCAAAAGGCGGATGGCTATCGAGAACATTCGGCAATGGACCGAAAAGTATTTCAATTGGGAAGCTTTTTCCCAGTTTCCGAAAAGCAAGAAATCCGAACACAACTTTTAATCTCTGATCTAAGCTATCAGATTCCCGGGGGTTTGAATGCCGATCAATTGGCAGCTGATCCGACTCAAGCGCGTCCAGGTTCGGTGGGTCAAAATAGCTCTATTGCGCAGCAATCTGTATTTGCGTCCATCGGTCATTTGTACCGTTTTTCCGAAAAAACCAGTAACAACAGCACCGTTTACTTGAATACCAATGACTTTAAAAACCCGTTTATCCTGGATTACAAAAGGGAACTCGGTTTCGGTTTCGGAGGTAGAACGAAATTCACACACGATACCCGTCTTGCCGGAAAAGCACTTCGCCTGATTGCAGGTGGCGAATATCAAAGCAGTTTGACTGATGCTCAGAATTTTGGAAATAAAAAAGGAGTAGCGGATACAGTTCGCTTTGCGGATAAGCTGAGAGCCACTCAGGGTTTTCTTTTCCAGCAGGCAGAATGGGATTTTACAGAAAAATTTATTTTCACACTTGGGCTGAGTGAGAACTTTTCCAGCTTCGAAATCGATCGGCAGATCGATGCTT
>JBDNIP010000105.1:0-8016 GCA_041688245.1 Algoriphagus sp. | reverse complement strand
GAAAAGCTATATGAAGATCAGCAAATCCGTAAGTACGTCCTTGCCAGGATTCCAAAGGGAGGAATATCCAAAGTAATTATTGCGCGAACCCTCAAAAGAATTACTTTGACAATTCATACAGCCCGTCCGGGAGTCGTAATTGGTAAAGGTGGTGCTGAAGTGGATAAATTGAAGGAAGAGTTGAAAAAGATTACCAACAAGGATATTCAAATCAACATATTTGAAATAAAGCGACCTGAGATGGATGCTAAATTGGTGGGAGAATCAATTGCTCAACAGCTTCAAGCAAGAATTTCCTTCAGAAGAGCAATGAAGCAATCTATTGCTGCTACAATGAGAGTGGGAGCAGAGGGTATAAAAGTTAAACTTTCAGGACGTCTTGGTGGAGCTGAAATGGCTCGATCCGAAATGTACAAAGAAGGTAGAATTCCTCTTCATACGTTAAGAGCAGACATAGACTATGCACTTTCAGAGGCTAAGACAGTCTATGGCATAATTGGTATTAAAGTATGGATTTTTAAAGGTGAAGTCTATGGTAAAAGAGATCTATCTCCAAACCAAGGCGCAGCAAATGAGCCGAAAGGACCTAGAAATGCTGGACCTAAGAGAGATAACGGTCCTAGAAGAAGAAAAAGAAATAACTAATTTTCACCCATAAGTGAGAACTCATGTTACAACCAAAAAGAACTAAATACAGGAAAATGCATAAGGGCCGTGTCAAAGGTCTTGCACAACGGGGGCATACGCTCTCCTTTGGTAACTTTGGCATAAAGTCCCTTGAGCCAGGATGGATCACATCTCGTCAGATTGAGTCAGCTCGTATTGCAATGACGAGAGCGATGAAAAGAGAAGGTCAGGTTTGGATCAGGATTTTTCCTGACAAGCCGATCACTAAAAAGCCCGCTGAGGTACGTATGGGAAAAGGTAAAGGAGCTCCAGAATATTGGGTAGCGGTTATCAAGCCCGGTACTATACTTTTCGAGGCAACAGGCGTAAGCTTGGAAACTGCTCAGGAAGCCTTGAGACTTGCCCAGCAAAAACTACCGGTAAGTACCAGATTTGTTGTCAGGAGAGAATACGCAGAATAGAATAGCACTATGAAAAACACTGAAATTAATTCACTTTCAATAAGTGAAATTGCAGAGCGAGTAGTCGCTGAGAAAATGAGTCTAGCAAAACTTCGTTTTGCTCATTCAATTTCTCCTATAGAAAATCCTAATAGAATCCGCGAGACCAAGCGCTTTATCGCAAGATTAAAGACTGCATTGGCTGCCAAATAACTAGCTAACAGAAAACAAAATGGCTACGATAGAGAGAAATCTTCGAAAAGAAAAGGTAGGAAAGGTAGTAAGCAACAAAATGGATAAATCCATTACCGTAGCAGTAGAACGTCGCGTAAAGCACCCTATGTACGGCAAGTTTATTTCCAAGACCACCAAATTAATGGCTCATGACGATAAAAATGAATGTAGCCCTGGCGACACGGTGAAAATCAGTGAAACTCGTCCGCTGAGTAAAAATAAGCGTTGGAGAGTAGTTGAAATTATTGAAAGAGCTAAATAACTATGATACAGCAAGAATCCAGGCTAAGTGTTGCGGATAATTCCGGTGCTAAAGAGGTATTGGTAATCCGCGTTTTGGGTGGAACCAAAAAGCGTTATGCTTCTATTGGTGATAAAGTTGTGGTAACTGTTAAGTCAGCACTTTCATCCAGCAATATGAAAAAAGGTACCGTTTCAAAGGCGGTAATTGTAAGAACTCGAAAAGAGATTAGAAGAAAAGATGGTTCTTATATTAGATTTGAAGATAATGCGGCAGTGTTACTGACTAATAATGATGAGCCTAGAGGTACTCGAATTTTTGGCCCTGTTGCCAGAGAGTTGCGAGAGCGTCAATTCATGAAAATTGTTTCATTAGCCCCCGAAGTACTGTAATCATGGAAAGAAAATTAAACACTAAGGCAAAACTTCACGTCAAAACCGGTGATACTGTAAAGGTCATTGCGGGTGATGACAAAGGTAAGACTAGTAAAATACTTTCAGTCGATAAACAAAAAAGCAGAGCAATTGTAGAAGGTCTTAATATGGTTACAAAACATGTTAAGCCTACAGCGGCAAAACCTCAGGGTGGTATCGAAAAGAAAGAAGCAGGGATGCACATCAGCAACCTTATGCTTGTAGATCCTGCTACTGGAGAATCTACTAGAACTGGTCGAAAGTCCGGTGAGAATGGTAAATTAGTAAGGTATTCTAAAAAAACTGGGGAGGTGATCAATGGCTAATCCAAGAATCAAACAAAAATACATAAGCGATATCGTTCCAGCTTTGAAAGATAAGTTTCAATATAAGTCTATTATGCAAGTACCTGCATTGACAAAAATTGTTATCAACAAAGGTATTGGTGCAGCGGTAGCGGATAAGAAACTTGTTGACCAAGGTGTGGAGGAGTTATCTCTTATTACTGGTCAACGGGCGGTCTCAACAAAAGCCAAAGTCTCTGTTTCTAATTTTAAGTTAAGAGAAGGGATGCCTATTGGTGCAAAAGTCACACTTCGTGGCAATATGATGTACGAATTTTTAGATCGACTAATGACTGTTGCTCTACCCCGGGTACGGGATTTTAAAGGAATTTCGGATAAAGGATTTGACGGTAGAGGGAACTACACTTTAGGTGTACAAGAGCAAATTATTTTTCCGGAAATCAGTATTGAGAAAGTCAATAGAATCTCTGGTATGGATATTACATTCGTGACCTCAGCAAATTCTGATGAAGAAAGCTTAGAATTAATGAAAGCTTTTGGAATGCCTT
Organism: Algoriphagus sp.; assembly: GCA_041688245.1. Classification (GTDB taxonomy): domain Bacteria; phylum Bacteroidota; class Bacteroidia; order Cytophagales; family Cyclobacteriaceae; genus Algoriphagus. The sequence continues at coordinate 5,208 of JBDNIP010000105.1, read as the reverse complement.
TCGTTAAAAAAGATAAACAAGAATAATCATGGCAAGAGAGTCAATCAAAGCTCGTGAGAGAAAAAGGGAACGTTTGGTAGCCAAGTACGCAACCAAAAGAGCTGAGCTAAAAGCTGCTGGTGATTACGCCGCACTTGATAAGTTGCCCAAGAATGCATCACCTGTAAGACTTCATAATAGATGTAAACTTACAGGCCGTCCAAAAGGCTACATGAGAAAGTTTGGTATCAATAGGGTGACGTTCAGAGAAATGGCCGCATCAGGAAAAATACCTGGAGTGACAAAGTCCAGTTGGTAAACAAAACGACAGTAGTTTTTATTTTAAAAATCAATTCGTAACTTTATGAGCCCAATTTAGGGATCGTAAGAATTATAATTATAATGACAGATCCAATAGCTGATTATCTAACTAGGCTGAGAAATGCAATTAAAGCATCTCACCGAATTGTAGAGATGCCTGCTTCCAATATTAAGAAGGAGATTACAAAAGTATTGCACGAGAAAGGATATATTCAAAATTACAAATTTGAAGATATTGGTCCCCAAGGTTCAATCAAGATTGCTCTGAAATTTAATCCTACAACGAAGCAAAACGCTATTGTAAGTTTAAAAAGAGTGAGTACGCCCGGACTCAGAAAATATGTCAAACGTACGGAGCTTCCAAGAGTAATTAACGGGCTTGGTATAGCAATCGTATCTACATCAAAAGGTGTGATGACTGACAAAGAAGCACGGGTAGAAGGTGTAGGTGGAGAGGTTCTTTGCTACGTATATTAAATACTGATATGTCTAGAATAGGTAAAAAATCGATAAATATACCCACTGGTGTAACTGTAGACGTATCAGCTCATGGAGTTGTTACTGTTAAAGGTCCCAAAGGTGTCTTGGTACAGGAAGTTAATCCTGATATTAAAGTAAAAGTTGAAAGCAGCGAAATTGTTGTAACTAGACCAACAGATTCCAAAAGACATAAGTCTTTTCATGGACTCTACCGATCATTAATTAATAACATGGTTATTGGTGTTTCAGATGGATTCAAAAAAAACCTTGAATTAGTTGGAGTCGGTTTTAAAGCAACTAATCAGGGTCAAGTTCTTGAACTAAACCTAGGTTATTCTCATAGTATCTTTTTCGCTCTACCTGTAGAAGTTAGTTTGAAGACAGAAACTGCAAAAGGTAAGAATCCTATTATTTCTTTGGAATCTAATGATAAAGAATTAATCGGTCAAATAGCTGCAAAAATCAGATCATTTCGTAAGGTTGAACCTTACAAAGGAAAAGGTGTTCGCTTCGTTGGTGAACAAGTTAGACGTAAGGCTGGTAAAACTGCCGGTAAAAAATAATTTATGGCATTTAGCAAAAGTTCCAGAAGGCTTAGAATTAAGCAAGGTATCAGAAGAAAGATTTCTGGTACAGATTCAAGACCGCGTTTATCAGTGTTCAAAAGTAATACCGGTATTTATGCTCAGCTTGTTGATGATCTTAAAGGTCAGACATTGGCACAGGCCTCATCCAAAGAATTGGGAAATAAAGTCAATACTAATGTATCAGTCTCCAAAGAAGTGGGGAAAAAGCTTGCTGAAAGAGCAGTTGCAAGCGGAGTTAGCACAGTAGTTTTTGACAGAAATGGTTATCTATATCATGGTAACGTGAAAGCTTTGGCCGATGGTGCCAGAGAAGGAGGACTTAAATTTTAATTTCCTATGTCACAAATAAGAAGAAAGCCAATTAGGGCTACCGATACAGATTTAAAAGAAAAAGTAGTAGCCATAAATCGAGTAGCCAAAGTGGTGAAAGGTGGAAGGAGATTTTCATTTTCAGCAATAGTAGTAGTAGGTGATGGTAATGGTGTAGTGGGTTATGGGCTTGGTAAAGCCAATGAAGTTACTGATGCTATTACTAAAGGTATCGAAGATGCTAAAAAGAATCTGGTTAAAGTCCCTGTATTGAAGGGTACTATTCCTCACGAGCAGTTAGGCAAATTCGGAGGTGGATTTGTTTTGATCAAACCAGCTGCTGCCGGTACTGGTGTAATTGCTGGTGGTGCTATGCGAGCAGTTTTAGAGAGTGCTGGTGTAACAGATGTTCTTGCAAAATCAAAAGGTTCATCCAATCCTCACAACGTAGTGAAAGCTACTATAGATGCTTTAGTACAGCTTAGAGATGCAATTGCTGTTTCTCAGCAACGTGGTGTGAAAATGTCTAAAGTTTTTAACGGTTAATTGTCATGGCTAAGATTAAAATCACTCAGACCAAGAGTATAATAGATAGACCAAAAGATCAAAAAGCAACAATCACTGCTTTGGGTCTAGGTAGAATTAGTAAATGTGTTGTAGTAGAAAATACTCCTCAGATTGCTGGAATGGTAAATAAAGTTAGTCACCTTGTAAAAGTGGAGGAAGCTTAATTATGAAATTACACACACTAACTCCGGCTGAAGGATCAACCAAAAATCGTAAGCGAATTGGTAGGGGAACAGGATCCGGTAGAGGAGGAACTTCAACAAGAGGTCATAAAGGAGCTAAATCTAGATCCGGATATAAATCAAAGCTTGGATTTGAAGGTGGTCAAATGCCACTTCAGCGAAGAGTTCCAAAATTTGGGTTCAAAAGCTTTAACAGAGTAGAGTTTAAGCCAGTTAATTTGGATACCTTACAGAATCTATCATTGTTATATAATCTCGATATAATTAATATGGAGACACTAGTTTCACATGGTATTGCTTCCAAGAATGATAAAATTAAGATCCTTGGAGGTGGAGAATTAAATAGTAAATTAGATATTTCTGCCCATAAGTTTTCGGCATCAGCGATTGAAGCAATTGAAAAGTTGGGTGGTACAATAAACATAATTTAATTTAATGAAAAAGTTTATTTCTACAGTTAAGAACATTTTCTCAATCGAGGACCTTAGAACAAGGATCTTTAATACGTTAGGTTTCCTAATCATATTCAGATTGGGTTCTTTTATAGTATTACCTGGTGTAGATCCTTCAAAATTGAATGGTCCATCGGAAGGTATATTTGGTTTAATTGATACGTTTTTAGGTGGGGCTTTTAGTAATGCCTCTATCTTTGGACTAGGTATCATGCCTTACATATCTGCTTCGATTGTATTGCAGTTGTTAACTGTAGGAGTTCCATATTTTCAGAAGATGCAGAAAGAGGGTGAATCCGGTAGAAAACGTATTAGCCAGATTACTCGTGTACTCACCATACTTATTACTGTAGCTCAGGGTATCGGCTACATTTCAGCCACTATCTTGCCTACTGGTGCGGTAATGGTAAGTACATCATTATTTATGTTCAGTTCATTAGTTTTGCTTTCCGCTGGTACTATGTTTTGCATGTGGTTGGGAGAAAAGATTACTGAAAAAGGTATTGGTAATGGTATCTCAATGCTAATTATGATTGGAATAATATCAAGATTTCCTGGTGCCTTGATTGCAGAAGGTCTAGAAAAAGGGTCTTCAGGATTATTACTTTTATTGATTGAGGCAGGAGTTTTGTTCTTCGTTGTAGTAGGTGTAATTGCGTTGACAGAGGCCACAAGAAGAATTCCTGTGCAATATGCTAAGCAAGTTGTAGGTGGAAAAGTTTATGGTGGACAACGTCAATACATACCGATTAAAGTCAATGCTTCTGGCGTGATGCCTATTATTTTCGCACAATCTTTGATGTTTGTGCCGGCCCTAATTGCTCAGATTTGGGCTCAAGATAATGATATTGCTAATTACATTGGAGCAACGTTCAGTGACTTTACTTCATGGCAGTATAATTTATTGTTTGCAACAATGATTATAGTATTTACTTTCTTCTACACTGCTATAACAGTGAATCCTGAACAAATTGCGGAAGACATGAAACGAAATGGTGGATTTGTACCAGGAATTAAGCCAGGTGCGCCTACTTCAGAATTTATCGATGGTATTATTTCCAAGATAACATTACCTGGATCAATTCTTTTGGCGGCCGTCGCAATATTACCTGCGATAGCGATTGTTTCCGGTGTGGGGGGAGAATTTGCCCAGTTTTATGGGGGAACATCTCTCCTAATAATGGTTGGTGTAATTATGGATACACTCAGACAAATTGAAAGCTATTTACTCATGAGGCATTATGAAGGAATGATGAAGAGTGGTAACGTAAAAAATAATCCTTCTAATTATCAGATTGCATAGAATGATTCACTACAAGACTTCGCAAGAAGTTAAGTTTATAAAAGCAAGTGCTGACATATTAGCAAAAGCCCATGGGGAAGTAGCTAAACATGTCAAAGAAGGAGTAAAGACTTCTTTTCTAGATAAAATTGCTGAGGAGTTTATTAGAGACTATGAAGCCGTTCCGTCTTTTAAGGGATATAACGGTTTTCCTTCATCGCTGTGTATTTCAGTTAATGAGGTAGTAGTTCATGGATTTCCTAGTGATTATGAATTGAAAGATGGCGATATAATCTCAATAGATTGTGGAGTCTTTCACCAAGGTTTTCATAGCGATTCCGCTTATACATATCCTGTTGGTGAGGTCTCATCTACCATCATTGAGCTTTTGAGAGCTACAAAAGATTCCCTTTATTTAGGTATTGAGCAAGCTGTATTTGGTAACTGGGTTGGGGATATTGGTAACGCTATACAAAAATTTGTCGAAGCTAAGGGCTATACTGTTGTTCGAGAATTAGTTGGGCATGGACTTGGTAAAAGTCTCCACGAAGCACCAGAGATTCCTAATTATGGTAAAAAGGGCAGTGGACCTTTGCTGAAAGGTGGGATGGTAATTGCGATTGAACCGATGGTTAATTTGGGTACGCGTAATATTGTCCAAGAGCGCGATGGTTGGACTATTCGTACAGCGGATAGAAAGCCTTCAGCACATTATGAACATACGGTGGCAATATTTGAAGATAGAACCGAGGTTTTGACAACTCATAAATATATAGAAGAGAATTTTAAATTTTAATTATGGCTAAACAAGCATCTATTGAGCAGGACGGTACCATCGTGGAAGCATTGTCCAACGCAATGTTTAAGGTGGAACTTGAAAATGGTCACCAATTAATTGCACATATTTCCGGTAAGATGCGAATGAATTACATTAAAATTTTACCAGGAGATAAGGTTAAGTTAGAAATGTCTCCCTATGATCTTACAAAAGGAAGAATCGTCTACCGTTACAAGTAAATTGTAGTAGTAAGTAAGCAGTATCAAATTAG
>JBDNIP010000752.1:0-4190 GCA_041688245.1 Algoriphagus sp. | reverse complement strand
TCTTACATAATTTTAAGTTAATGAAGCATTCCTTAAGCTTATGAAAACTCTTACAATCTGCCTTATAGGTAGTTCAATTTTGACTGGACCCAGCATTATTCCCACAGTAGCACAAGCTGAAGTGGAAATAAGAGGCGAGCAATTCTACATCAACGGCAAGACTACTTATGAGGGAAGAACTTGGCAGGGGAAAAAGATCGAAGGCCTCTTGATGAACTCCAGAATGGTTCAGGGGATTTTCGACGATCTGAATCCTGAAACGGTTTATAATTGGGGATATCCCGATACCGAAACTTGGGATGCTGATGGGAATACCAATGAGTTTGTCGCCCAGATGGCTGAATGGAAATCTTACGGAATGCTTTCTTTTACACTGAACCTGCAAGGGGGAAGTCCTTTTGGCTATTCACAAAATCAGCCTTGGATCAATTCTGCTTTTGACGAAAACGGGAAAATCCGAAAAGCCTATTTGACACGATTGACCCGAATCTTGGATGAAGCCAATCGATTGGGAATGGTGCCTATTTTAGGCCTTTTTTATTTTGGTCAGGATGAAAATCTGAAAGATGAAAAAGCGGTTATCAAAGCAGTTTCAGGTATGCTGGACTGATTGCTGAAAAAGGAGCATCGAAATGTATTGATCGAAGTGAATAACGAATGTAATGTACGTTATGACCATGCGATTCTGCGGCCAGAGCGAGTGCATGAATTGATTGAGTTAATGAAAAAGCCCAGTAATTCCGGGAAAATATTACTGGTTAGTACGAGTTATGGTGGTGGAGCTATACCTTCTCAAAATGTCGTTCGGGCATTTGATTTACTTTACTTCATGGCAACGGAGTGAAGGACCCGAAGCGAATCACAGCGATGGTGGAGTAGACTAGAAAAGTGGCTGGCTACTTACTAGGGCTGATAGTTTTCAATGAGGACGACCATTTCAACTTTGATCAGGAAGTGAATAATTTCACCGCAGCAATATCAGCTTATGCCTCTTGGGGATTTTTTGATTATCGGATGAAAGAAGAAGGCTTTGCCGAAGGCTACCAAAGTGTGCCTGTGGACTGGGGAATCAACTCTGAACGGAAAAAAGGATTTTTTGGGTTGATGAAGGAGATTGCGGGGTATTAAATGAATTTAAAATGAAGAATCTAATTGTCCGCAATTACGCCACTAACCTAATCTTCTTTGCTCAACTGGCAGGCAAGCCCGCCACAGCGAGGCAAGCCGATTACGTTCCGATAGCCATCGGAAGAAGTACCAGTAATGCTAGTGTTTAACATATGTTAAGCTGCTTTTTGATTTCTACTGGTGCAATTGCGGATGTACATATTAAAAAACTGTTCGGTCTAAAAAGACATTGATCGATCGCAGAAAAATACCAAAGGTATTTCCGGTAAAAGTCCAGAATGAAATTCTGGGTTCAATAAATTATCATACATCATGAGTGCCAAAGGCACGATCGGTATGTTGGAAGTTTAATTCTGATTGGAAGAAAGACTTCTCCGGATTGACCAGAGAGATTATGCGGTATTCAGCTATTTAGATACCAATAGCCATCGGCAGTAATTCTGAACCTCGATTATAGGATTTGCAATCCGGAAAGTAATTACCAATAAGGATTACATGGAAGATTATAAATCTTTGGAAAGTGCTTCGAGATTACAAATCTCGAAGAGCAGGTAATTTTTTTTAAAAAGCTTTGGATTAGTTGGTTTTTTTTTCCTTTAAGCAGTTAAATTATTTAAACCACTTAAAGTTTTGAAAAAATGAAAAGAATTACTTTTGCCTTGATTATTGGATTTGCCTTCGCACTTCCTAACATAGGTAGTGCTCAAGAGTCTCTTGAGCCTGGATTTGCAGAACCTACATTAAGAAAAATGTACTGTAGTTCTCAAAAAACTTCCTATGCTTGTAAGTATTTGTCTGAAGGCGAGGATTGTCCTCTTTCCCACACAACTACTTGTAATTAAAATTTTTAGGGGAGAGATAAAGCTCTCCCCATTTTGACTTATGCAAAAAACAATCTTTATCATTTGTCTTTCTACGATAATTTCGTGTCAATCAAAAAAGAAAAATTCATTTGATTATTCCTTGGAAACGACCAGTTATGATTTGGATGGATCGGCGGATTTAATAACCGAAAAACCTTACCATGTTTTAGATGACACGTTGTTCAGTTTTGATTCTTATCAAAGAAAAATCACAAAAACCCCACTAAATGGGGAGGTAGGATATCATATCGATCTATCTTTTGATTTTGATTCCCAACCATACACTTTTTACTATATTAATTCGGATTCCATAATTTTTTCAACCGGAAATACATTAATTCTGACAGATCAAAAAGGAAATCAAAATCACTCAATTAAACTTTTTAATAATCTGGATAAAATCAGAAATGAAGTATATGCTGAATACCCATTTGATGGATTCTCCCATCATTTATTTTATGATAGATCTTCAAATTCGATCTTATTCTACTTTGCCAAGAAAAGCCAAGTTGAACAGAGGAAAGTCTTTGCTAAAATCAATTTGAAAACTGGTGAATGGGAAAGTCTTCCTGCCTATCATCCAACAGATTATATTAATATCCCTTTGAATTATTCTACTTACCCTACTGTGACCTGGGCACCTAATGGATTGAGCTTTATTTATACGATTTCTCCAATAATTGTAAATATTGATACAGCTTCAGAATCTCAAAAAGAGTACCGAATTTCAAGTTTTGAGGGGAAGCAGTCAGCTGAGCCTCAAACAAACAGGGAGGAATGGGCCTCAGATTATTTTGAAAACTGGGTAATGACATCGCCTAACTACATAAAAATAATTTATGATCCATTCAGGAAATTGTATTACAGATTTTCACAATCTTCGCTGAATAGATTCCCAAATGACGGAGAATATTATTATGATTTCCTTATTGAAAATAGGGAGCTTTATCTTACTGTTTTGGATGAAGATTTCAATTTGATTCTTAATCAATCACTTCCAAAAGGGAAATACGATCCATCAAGAAGTTTTGTGTTTTCAAAAGGATTGTGGGTGCCTCATGAAATTTCCAACGTGCTAGATGAGAATAAACTTTATGGGGATTTATTTCAATTAAGCAAATAGGCATTAGATATAGTCAGCTGTTCAGGATTTGTAATCCTGAACCTAGCTCATAGGATTTTCAATCCGAAAAGGAAGAATACTAATTAGGTTGTGGATGTTGGTAATTTTGAAGTTTACAAATTTTCGTAACGATCTTGGAGATTGCAAATCTAGAGGATCGATAAACAAAGGGATCGGATTCGGTGGCTTTTTTGATTTAACGATTTCCTAATCTCTGTTTCCCATTTCTTTTGTAAAATCCTCCTATTTTTAAGCTATGAAGAAAATGATCTTTTTCCTGATAGCCTGCTTGCCGATGATCTCCTGTGCCCAAAATTCATATGATCTCCAAGGCCACCGTGGCAGCCGAGGACTAATGCCTGAGAATACGATTCCGGCGATGATCAAAGCGCTTGATTTGGGTGCATCAACGCTCGAGTTGGACTTAGCGATCACCAAGGATGGAGAGGTGATTCTTTCCCACGAACCGTACATGAATCCACAGATTTGCCTGACCCGGGAAGGCAAGGAAATAGACCCGAAGGATCATTCTTACAATCTTTATCAAATGACTTATCGGGAGATATTGGCATTTGACTGTGGGAGTAAAGTGCATTCGGGATATCCCCAGCAAGTCAAGTTTTTTGCTGCTAAGCCTCTGCTGAAAGATGTCTTTGCTGTAGCAGAGAAGTATGCGAAAGACATGAATCTCTCCGCTCCACACTATAATATAGAGATCAAAAGCAGTCCTGAAGGCGATGGAATCTATCATCCAGAAGTAGCTGAGTTTTCTGATAAGGTGGTCAAGCTGATTGGCGAATCCATAGGTTGGGAGCGAGTGAATATCCAGTCATTTGATTTCCGGGTGTTGAAATACATCCATGCAACCTATCCAGAAGTGCCGCTGGCGATGTTGGTAGAAGATGCAGCGAAGTTTGATAATTATTTAGGAGAATTAGGTTTTCAGCCTCAGATCTATTCTCCTTATTTTTCAGAATTGAATCCAGAAATCGTTAAAACGCTCCAAAGCAAAGGGATGAAAGTAATCCCTTGGACTGTAAATACTACCGAGCAAATGCTAAAGCTTTTGGAAATGG
>JBDNIP010000751.1:0-2848 GCA_041688245.1 Algoriphagus sp. | reverse complement strand
CTACGAGTCTAAGTGGAATGATATCGGACTTTTCGTGAAATACGGAATGATCTCCGAAGAGAAATTCTACGAAAAAGGAAAAGATTTTGCGCTTTTGAAAAATACCAATGGCGAGTTTTTCACCATTGAGGAATATCAAAGCAAAGTAAAGCCAGTGCAAACTGACAAAAACGAGCAGACCATTATCCTTTACTCCACGGATGTCAATAAGCAGGATGGCTTTATCCAATCTGCCAATAAGAAAGATTATGATGTCTTGGTGATGGATTCGCCGATTGACAGTCACTTTATCCAGAATCTGGAAAGCAAACTTGAGAAAACTCAACTCAAGCGAGTGGATGCCGATGTAGCGGAGAAGCTGATTCAAAAAGAGGAAGGCTACGCCAATCTATTGACCGAAGAGCAAAGCAAGACCGTAAAGGAAATCTTCGAAAAAGCGATCAATAGCAAAACCTATTCAGTGGAAGTGGAAGGTCTTAATCCCGAAGAGATGCCGGTGACGATCACGATGGAAGAGTTTATGCGTCGAATGAAAGAAATGGCACAGACCGGGGGAGGAGCGATGAGCTTCTACGGTTCACTTCCAGACGCCTACAAAGTAGCGATCAACGGAAACCATCCGATGGTGGACAAAATCCTAAAGTCAGAATGCGAAGAAGAAAAGACCAAGCTAGCCAAGCAATCCTTTGACCTGGCACTTTTGGCTCAGGGCTTACTGACCGGTAAGGAACTGACCGCGTTCGTGAAGCGAAGTGTAGAGATGCTTTAATACCTATTAGCAACTCTCCAAGGCTTCGCCCCGATAGTTATCGTGGGCTTGGAGAGTTTGGTTACCCAAAATCCCCGAGAGATCGGGGATTTTTTTAGTTTCAACCCATTCAAACTTAGATTTACGCTGTTTGTACTTGAATTTTAGTAGTTTGTTAACCAATAGAACAATAGTGGTTTGAAAATTGAAATATTCTTCAAACCAAAAATAAAATCCTTGATTATCAATTGTTTAACTAAATAACTTAAAAAATATCAACTAAAAATTAGGATTCTTGAAACCGGGGGGCATCTTTAGTTCAAGTTCAATGCGCGGAGAGCTTTTTAATTAATCTTTTAACTTATAATTTAAATCAAAATGAAAAAGAATGTTTTGAGTATCCTGACCATTGCTTTTGGATTGGCTTTCATTACGATGCCAATCGGAGTAAAAGGAAGTACCACCTATCTCAAAAAGATGGATGGTACAACAGTATATAGGACTACAGGTGAAGGAGGGGTTGAAATAGCGGGAGTGGAACTTCCGATTGGTTTGAGCGTTTCCTTTGCAACTGATCCTATTGGAGTCTTGAAAAATTGCTCTTGGGCTTTCTCTACCTGCGATAATAGTAAGGTTGGTTATACGCCTTTTAACTTTTTTAGGCCGGGTTTTACTCACCCGGTTTTTTATTTCAGCATGCCAGACTATTTTCACAATTCTTTTCTAGTGCAATTCATCAAATGAAAAACCTTTTATTTTTTTTATTTATCCTAATGGGTTGCCGAGGAGAAAACTCATTCAAAGCCTATAATACGCTCCAAGAGGGTAATATTCTAATTAATATAGATGATCTCAATTTTCAAAAATCAATGGTTATTGATTCGATATTTAAGATATCAAAAATTGTAAAGTTAGAATCGAATGCAGATTCTTTTATTGGATCCTATGATAAGATTCTGATAGAGGAGGATCGTATTTTTATTATGGATTCAAATATTACTTTCTCAATTTTCGTTTTCGATTTTAATGGTAATTTCCTTTTTAAAATTTCCTCTTTTGGAGAAGGGCCTAATGAATATCGCGAATTAAGAGATTTCACTTTGTCATCATATTCCAATACCATTGATATATTAGATTTTGGGGGCAGGAAAATATTGCGTTTTAGTAAACACAACGGTGAATTCTTGGGCTTTGACCGAATTGAAACAAATTCATATTTCCGTTCAATAGAAAAAGTTGAGGATGGTTATGTTGCGAGTCATGCAAATAACTGTGGAGTTCTGGAGGACTGTTTCAATTTATCGTTTCTGAATGTTGATTGGATGGTCGAATCCAAGTCACTGGAAATGAATAAATTTCTTAAAGGGTATGATTTTAAGGGTGATCCTCAGTTTTCGAGAAATAGTGATCGAGTTTTTTTTAAGGAAATTTTTAATGATACGATCTATGAAGTCGAACAAAAATCCAAGAAGCTCAGAGCTGCATTTTCGATTGATTTTGGGACGTATAGACTGCCTAGTGATTTTAAGTATTCTCGAAAAAACTCAAATTTAAATGAAGCTCTTCAGTATTCAATGAATAATAATTTAACACTTGGGGTAAAGGATTTTTTTGTGTCTGAGGACTATCTTTATTTTAGATATGGGGTATCCGGTTTAAGAGAGGTAATTATTGACTTGAATACCATGGCAAATTTATCATTTCAGCGATACGTTACTTCCAACTTCCTGTACAATGGAACTATTTGTGCCGTATTTCAAAATCAGTTTGTCAAGGTAAATTCTGCTGAAGAAATAGTTTCATTGGTGAAGAAATATTATGACACCAAAGATTCTTTGAAGGTGAGAGAGGAGTATAGTGCGTTTTATACTTTGGCTAAAGATATTGACCCAGGATCCAATGGAATACTAACATTTTTGGCTCCTGATTTTTGATTTAGTTTCTAAAGTGTGATTAAATATTAGTGTCATCCGAGTAAATTTTTGATTGATCAAATCAGTGTGTTTTCAGGCTAATTAGGGCGATTTTTCCATTTTTTGTAAAACACCCCCCTGCTCAATTTTGAAAATATCCAATTGTATTATTTCTAGATTTCTTTCT
>JBDNIP010000750.1:0-9058 GCA_041688245.1 Algoriphagus sp. | reverse complement strand
GGTACTATCAGAAAAATATTTGCAACTTCTATTGAGGCAAATGCGGTTCACGGATCAGATTCTGATGAGAACGCAGCTATTGAAGGAGCATTCTATTTTGCTCAAACTGAGCGCGTACTTTAATCGCAAAATTGCTAAAAGTGTAAAAGCACTCCATATGGAGTGCTTTTTTTAATTGTAGTCGAATGAAAAATTAACCAAGCCGACTTTTTCGAAGAGTATGCCTAACAGATCAAAAAGATCTGATCACAGAGAATTAAAATAGCAGTAGAGAAATCCTCCACTTTCTGATGACTTCTTTGTCTGACTCTAAAAAAGCCTTTGCGTCCATTGCGGTTAAAAAAAAATTCATAAAATCAACCACCAATCGCAATCATACTTCGATTCTGGCTGTGTAGCTCAGGATCCGATAGCTTTTCCAGATTATCCATCCCAGCTCGAACTGCCTTTTTGTGGTAGATCGATTCCAAAATCAACTCCTCCACATTTCCTCCTTCACGCATCACTTTTAGCAAGTCTGTCTCTCGGTTGGAAAACAAACAATTTTTTATTCGGCCATTGGCTGTAAGTCGAATACGATTACAAGTACCGCAAAAAGGATTAGTCACCGAACTGATGATCCCAAATTCACCTTGAAAACCTTCAATCTTGAATTTTCTGGCGGTAAGATTCTTTTCATCTGGCAACGCGATCAGATTGGTCTTACCAAATTCCAACTCGACTTGGGATAATATTTCAGCCTCAGAAACCAGCTTGGATTTATTCCATTTATTCCCGTCGAAAGGCATAAACTCGATAAATCTTACGGAGATAGGCAAGTCTTTCGTCAATCGTATAAAGTCTACGATCTCGTCATCATTTTCTCCCTTCATCAAGACACAATTAATTTTCAGCTGGAATTGCTCCTCGATTGCCAAATGAAAATTTTCCATAGTTTTCCGGAAACCGGTACGACGGGTCATTTCCGCAAATCTGCTTTCCTTCAAGGTATCCAAACTGAAATTCAGGTGCTTGATCCCGAGACCTTGCAAGAGCTTAATATTTCGATCGAGTAGCATTCCGTTGGTGGTTATGGATAGCTCTACAGGGAAAGCTGCCAATAGTCTCGCGATAGCTGCAAAGTCTTTCCGAAGTAGAGGTTCTCCTCCGGTTAGTCGAATCTTTTTCACTCCAAATCCTACAAAAATCTCGGCAAATTTGCCGATTTCTTCCGCTGTCATTATTTCCTTTGCCGGTGAAAGTGGAATTCCATGCTCCGGCATGCAATAGGTACATCTTAGATTACACTTCTCGATCAGAGAGATCCTGAGGTAGTCATGCTTCCTACCAAATTCATCGATTAATTCTTTGCGTTGGTCAGTCATTTGCGGAGTGGGTTGTTCCCTTTAAAACTTTAAATACATGGAGCAAATACGGGAAAACAGCATCTATGGATTCCGAAGCTCCTTTTGTTGAACCGGGTAAAGCCAAAATCAGGCAATTCCCGATCGTACCAACCACTGATCTGGATAGCATTGCATAGGGCATGATTTGTTGTCCATAGCTGCGAATGGCCTCCTCAATTCCCGGAATCCGACGCTCCAATATGGGTTCCAATGCTTCCGGCGTCACATCCCTTGGCGAAAGCCCAGTTCCCCCTGTAAAAATCAGCAGCTGCACCTGATCACAGAGATCGAGCGTCAGTATTCTTATTTTGTCAATTTCATCCGGAACGACCGAATAGTATTTGATTTCTACGCCCTGAGATTTTAGCTTTTCAATAATCGCTTTTCCAGCACCATCTTCTTTTTCTCCAGCCGAGATCGAGTCTGAGCAGACTATTACTCCTGCCGTAATGGTGCTCGGATCTTGTCTTTTGAAACTGCTTTTTCCTCCTGTTTTCTCCACCAAACCTACCTCGCGTATCACGATTCCCTTATCAATCGGCTTAAGCATATCGTAGATCGTCAGCGCGATTACCGATGCACCATGCATGGCTTCAACCTCTACGCCTGTTTTATAGATGGTCTTTACAGTAATGAAAATATGAATTTCAAGTCCTTCGATCTGATAGTCCACAGCGGTGTACTCGATAGGAAGTGGATGGCAGTCAGGAATAGCCAGATGTGTATTTTTCACCGCAAATAGTCCGGCGACTTTCGCCATCTCAAAGACATTCCCCTTGGGCACACGATTTTCTGTGACGGCCAAAATAGTCTCTGGGCTACTCACACTTACGATTGCCTTTGCAGTAGCTACTCGTAGGGTAGTTATTTTATGGGTAATGTCAACCATTTCTTAACTATTTACTTTCCATTGGAAATCTTGATTCTCAAAAATCTCCTTTCCGAAGATTGGTACTTGCTCCTTCACTTGATTCACAAGGTATTCGGTTGCTTCATAGACCTGCTTTCTCCTTTTGGCAGAGACAAAAACAAAAAAGCATATTTCCCCCACAGCTACTTTACCAAGGCTATGGTAAATATGTAAGCAAGTCAAGTCATATTTTTCAAACGCGGCTTCACGAATCTCATGGAGTTTTTCGTTGGCCATCTCTTCGTAAGCTGTGTAGTCGATGGCCACCACTTTTTGCCCATCGCTTTCATCTGCTCTGACTTGGCCCAGAAAAATATTATGCGCACCAATGCTATGCTTGCCTTGATGCTTGGCTATTGAATCTCCAATGAAATCGGAGGAAATCGCTCCTTCAAGAAATGTCTTTTTCATAGATCAATTTTTCTGCTAGTTCTTTGGCTCCACCTTTGATTAATTTAATTTTTTGAAAACCCAGGCCATTTAATAATTCTGCGGCCTGAGCACTTCGAGCACCACTTTGGCAAAAGATTACCAATTCTTGGTCAAGATCTAGATTTTGCCAGCGATCCGCAAGCTCAGCGAGCGGAATTTGAATATTTCGCTTGTGGACAACTTCAGGCAGTTCACCGAAAGTGCGTACGTCTAAAAGGATCGCTTGAGATTGAATGGCATCCGCTATTGAAATAAAACTTGGTCTAAACTTATGCTCTTCGGAAGGATTTGCTTGCTTCTTACTAATCTCAAAAATATCCTGACTATTAGTAAGTAGGTTATAAATCAGCAGTTTCCCAGATAGGGATACTCCAATACCGGCAATTATTTTCAGCGCTTCATTGGCCTGAAGCATTCCTATCAAACCAACCGTCGGCCCCAAAACTCCAGCTTCGGAGCAAGTGATTGCGGATCGGCTTTGGATCGGAAATAGATCACGATAGCCAGGACCATTATTGAAATTGAAAACAGAAACCTGACCTTCAAACTGATGGATAGAGCCATAAACCCATGGAATTCCAGCTGCGAGGCATACCTCATCAATCAAGTAGCGCGTAGCTATATCATCGGTGGCATCTATAAGGAGGTCAAAATTTTGGATGATTTCAGAAGCATTAGTTTCATTTAGGAAGGCAGTATAACTCACAAGACTCAGTTCCGAATACCGACTTTTCAAATATGCAGATGCAACTTCCGCCTTTAGACTTCCAATTTGAGATTCAGAATAGATTACCTGTCGGGGAAGATTGGATGCTTCGATCCGATCCCCGTCGATGATTCCTAGCTGTCCCACTCCGGCTGCAGCCAAATAGGGAAGAATTGCAGCTCCCAAACCACCTGCTCCCACTATAAGAATCTTGGAATTCTTCAGTTTTTGCTGTGCGGCTTCATCCCATTGTGGCAATATAGTTTGTCTGCTGTAATCCATTTATCCTCCTGCAAATGCGGGTAAAAAAGCAATTTCGTCAGAATCCCTTACCTTAAAGACACTCAAGTCTAAAATGATTTTTCTGTTCACTGCGATCTGAAAATCATATGCCTCCAACGAATGCTTTTCCTTCAGCTGAGCTACAAGCTCTTCCAAATTCTCTGAGTCAACCTTTACTTCTTCTTGCGCTTGATCTACATTCTCTGCTAGTATTCCGAAATATTTGACTTTGGCCATTTTACCTATTGAAAGCGGTTGGGATTTTCTGTTAAAAATAGGGTTTTCAAAGTTAAAAAGTCATCAATTTAATAAATGCAATGAAAAGTACTGCCGATAACATGTATTTCAGCACTGGAAATGAAAACTTACTACTGCCGTAATAGGATCCTAAAGTACCTCCAATAAGTGCCGAGGGTATCAAATAAAGGGCTTCGTTGGGGATTTCGCCTCCACCTACCACAAAACCCAGTGCCCCTGAGACCGAATTGACAAAAATAAATAAGGCTGAAACCGCTGCCGATTCTTTTAAATTTCCCCAGCCCAAAAGCAAAATCACCGGACTGAGAATGATCCCTCCTCCAATTCCAATCATTCCGGAGAAAAACCCGATTCCCAGCCCTACTGCCAATGCCAATGGAATATTTACTTGCTGATTTTGCTTTAAAGTAGCTTTTCCAAATAATCCTAAGATCCTCAGAATAGCCAAAAACAGAAATACACCAAGGAGCTGCTTGTAAAGCGTGGGGTTGATTGCAATCCCTCCTCCAATAAACGCAGCGGGAATGGAAGTTATGGCGAAAGGATAGAAGAGCTTCCAATTGAAGAATTTATTGGCCCGGAAAAAGTAAAATGAAATTCCAGATACGAAAATATTCAGAATTAAAGCGGTCGGCTTCATCACCAAAAGTGAAAACCCAAACAGTGCCATCAAAGCAAGGTAGCCACTGGCTCCACCGTGACCCACACTTCCATAGAGAAAAGCGACTACCGCAAGAATCAGTGAAAAAGAAATCATGAAAACAGGATCTGCTGTTAACATGTTATCTTCTGTTGATTGGGAAATAGTTGACAATTTCGCCTGATTTCAACTCTTCCAATTCGGCTGGAAAGACCAGGATTGCATTGCTCATACTAAATGAAATCAACATGCTCGAGGCTTGTTTAGGTAATAATTCGATAGATCCGTTTTCTTCTTTCGCCAATAGGAAAAGTGTTTTTCCAAAATTATTTTGGATAGACGCCGCTAATGTGCCTTGTTGAAGGGAAAGTCCAATTGGCATTCCAGACTGCATTTTTTGAATTGCAGGAGCAACGTAGACTAAAAAACACATCAGTGTGGAGGCAGGATTTCCCGGCAAAGCAAAAACATACTTTTGACCCTTTTTGCCAAACCAAAAAGGTTTCCCCGGCTTTTGATTCACCTTATAAAAGACTTCTTCAACCTCGTTGTTTTCCAATCCTTCTTTGACAAAATCATAGTCTCCGACAGAGATTCCTCCTGAGATGATCAATACATCTGAATCCAAACCGGTTTCAATGGCTTTCCTCGTATCGACTTGGCTATCGGAGGCAGTCAGCACTTGACTGACTACAATACCCATGGATTCTAAGGCTATCTTCAGCATCAGCGAATTGCTTTCAAAGATTTTTCCAGGATCCAATTGCTCCTCCCCGGATTGAATTTCATTCCCGGTGACCAAAATCGAAACACTGGGTTTTCGGATTACCGGAACCTCTTTTAACCCAAATCCTCCCAGAAACCCGATTATGGGGACATTGATTCGAGTCCCTACTTTTAGAGCAATATCTCCTGCTTTGATCTGCTCTCCAATTGGTCGAACATTAAAGTTTTGCGGAGGCATTTTCAGAATTCTGATTCCATTTTCCGTTTGCTCGACATGCTCCTGCATGACCACCGTATCCGCCTGATCAGGAACTAGTGCGCCTGTAAAAATCCGTACTGCTTCTCCTTTTTTTATAGAAAAATTTTGAAAATCTCCAGCCTTAGACTCCCCAATGAGTTTCAATTCAGACTGGCCATCGTGGATAAAAGCGTATCCATCCATTGAGGATTGACGAAAGGAAGGCAAATTAATCGGGGCATAAATATCCGAGCCCAAGGTACTCCCCATTGCCAAATCAAGGGGAATCATTTCTACTGATTGGGCTTGGGTATGCTGGTCAACAAGGACTAGGGCTTCTGAAACTGAAATCATTTCACTAACCTAATCAAACAAGTCGGGATTTGGAATCAGATTTACTTTAAGGGACCGGAACAAAAAAAGTAGATTGCTTTACAGAATAGCAACCTGCTTGAATGTTCAGCTTATTAGCTCGGCTTACTCGCTCCATCTGAATGTTACAGAATCTTTGACCAAGTGTATTCTGCAAAGACTTAACTGTGACAAATAGGGCTAAAACAGCCCTAAGTTTTTTTGACTGACTGTATTGCAAATTTCTTCTATCAAAAGTTCGAGGCTACTTAATTACATATCTAAAGCCCAGACCAAATCGTCCGGGTAGAAACCCGTCCACACCGCCAATGTCTATGAAGGGTCTCCAATCGAGCGCAAGTGAAAGCGGGACATCTTTAAACTTGTAATCCATCCCCACAAGTGGTCGAACTGCAATACCAGAACCTCCCCCAGATCCTAATACTATAGAAGGCCCAATGCCTGCATACCATTTCAGGCCTACTGCATTTTCGATATCCCCGTGGTATTGGTAGAGCAGATTGACCATGGTGATATTAGTACCGAAGAGTAATTCAACATCTCCAGCACTTCTTTCCGTAAAGAAACGCTTGAGAGAAGGTCCCACGAAAGTTCCCCCTGATCCAAAATCCAAGGAAAGCCCAGCTGCAGTCTTGTATTCAGATTGCGCAGTAACTAAAAATGAACTAAAACACATGCAGGCTATAAAGGCTACACTGATTACATTTTTCTTAATCATAGTCGTAGTAATTAAAATTCAGACTAAGAAGCTAAATTTTATTCAAACCAGCAAATAAAATTTAGTTCTTGGTGCTCCGATTCTTATTCCTTTGATATAAGAAACCGCAATGTCTAATCTATGAATAAAAAATAAACAGTCTAGTTTTCATATGCTTAGAAGTATAAAATGAGGAGCAGTACGTATCATTTAATCCCCATTATAAAAGAATATTTTTCTTGTGAATCTGTGAAAAATACTGGCCTGCCTGGTGATTCACTTTGTGAGACCTGAGTAGATTTTACTGTTACTAGATCCCTATTTTAAGCTATTCGGTACTGCAGCATTGATTCAGGAGACAGTTTCACCCATGATTTTACTTTGCTTCGCTTTAGGAAACCTGAGGGAACTTTACGATTAAAAATTACCGCTCACTCGATTTTCCTTGGCTGCTGCGAGTGTTCTCATTCATGGTAGAGAAGAAACCCTAGTCCTCTTTGTGGTTTAAAAAACAAAGAAACAGCTCACTTTTTTGTAAAAGTAAGCTGTTTCTTCTTTAAAGCTTATCAACTCTATTACCAGCTTCCACCAGCTCCACCGCCCCCAAAGGATCCGCCTCCGAAGCCCCCAAAACCGCCACCACCACCACCGCCAAAAGATCCACGACCGGAGGAAAAGTCTCCGAATTTTCCTCCATTTCCCCTACCTAGCAAACTACCCAGCATGATAGTAGTCAAAAGATCAACTCCTCCACTTTTGCCTCCCATATGATTATTATTGTCGTTTCGATTACGAAGTAATGGTAAAATCACAAAGAAAAAGATAAAGATAAACAGGATAAATAATCCGCCTCCACTGTTACCATTTTCCTGTACATCCTCAGCAGTATATTCTCCTGAAGCCAGCTTGAAGATCATATCCGTCGCCTTATCAAACCCCTTGTAATATTCCTCAGTCTTAAAATTGGGAATAATCAGACTACTGACGATCCGCTTAGCTAATGCATCAGGTACCGCTCCTTCCATCCCGTAGCCAGTGGCTATGAATACATCCCTGTCTTCCATGGCTGCTAGAATCAGAATTCCATTATCCTGTGATCTGCCAATTCCCCACTTTTCTCCGAGCTGAAATGCATAATCAGAAATGTCGTATTGACCCACTGACTTCATAATCACAATCGCTATCTGAGTGGAGGTGCTGTCATTATAGGCGACAAGTTTACTTTCTAGTTGTGCGATTTCGGAACTGCTAAGGGTCTGAGTGAAATCGTTGACTAATTTCGGAGGGTTTGGTGCAGGCGGAAAGTCCTGCGCGAAGAGCAATGGATTATACAAAAGAGAAAAAGCAATGAGGAAAAGTCCTAAGCTCTTATTTTCCAAAAGAGATTTCATCGGGTAATTCGTTTTGATCGGAATCTTCATCGTAGGGGAAATGATTGCTGAGTTTTTCCCCAGCCATCGTAATTCCCTCAATAAGTCCCTGTGTAAATTCGCCATTCTTGAAATAGCCGGCCATTTTCTCTTTGGTGCTTTCCCAAAAATCTTTTTCAACTACTTGATTGATTCCGGCATCTCCGAGGATCGCAAACTTATGATCCACGACCGCAAGGTAGAAGAGCACTCCATTCCGATCCTTAGTCTGGTACATTTTCAAGGTTTCGAACAGCTCGGCTGCGCGATCCATCAAATCACCTTTACAGCGGTTTTCGATGTGAACTTGGATTTCTCCTGAAGTACGTAATTCAGCTGATCGGATTGCAGCTTTTATTGCTTCTCGATCAGCTGGTGAGAATGATTTCTCAGCCATGATTTTTAATTAAAATTCAATAGTTGGTGCATTTTCGGCACCTGCGGATGCTTCGAATGTGCCTTTTGACTCAAATCCATACCAACCGGCAAACATGTTGTTTGGGAAGGTGCGGATATTCAGATTATAAGTCACCACGGACTGATTAAAGTTCCTTCTCGCTACCGCAATTCTATTTTCGGTGCCTTCCAGTTGAGCTTGTAGCTCGAGGAAGCCTTGATTTGCCTTAAGGTCAGGATATCGCTCTACAGTCACAAGCAATCTGCTCAAGGCTCCCGAAAGTTTATCTTGAGCCTGTTGGAACTGTGCTAAGTTTTCCTCGGTAAGGTTAGTCGGATCAATAGTCATCGAAGTTGCTTTTGATCTTGCTTCGATCACTCCGGTCAGTGTTTCTTGCTCAAATTCCGCATAGCCCTTTACAGTACTGACCAAATTTGGAATCAAATCTGCACGTCTTTGATATTGCGTTTCCACTTCTGCCCAGGTTCCGTTTACTACTTCGTCTTGAGTGACAAATTGATTGAAAGATCCTACGGCTTTGGTATAGATAAAAATACCTACTACAACTAAAACCAAAATTGGAATTAATATTTTTTTCATACGATT
>JBDNIP010000749.1:0-1606 GCA_041688245.1 Algoriphagus sp. | reverse complement strand
TTGCGGAATATCTTAATACTGTTTTAGAAGAAGGAAATCATGCAGATGTGATTAATGCAATTGGACATATTGCAAAAGCGATCGGGATGACAAAAATTGCGGAAGAAACTGGTTTGAGCCGACCGAGTTTGTACAAAGCACTGTCAGATGGTGCAAAACCTCAATTTGGGACAATTATGAAAGTCTTGAAAGCAATTGGAGGACAAATCCAGGTGAATCCAACATCAACCTGAGAGGATACTTCTCACTACACTACACACAAACTACACCTATATAGATAATTATAGAAGGTTAGGCTTATATCAGCCTGATCCTCAATAATCAGGCTGATAAAGATTAATCCCCTATAGCTGATGAGACTACTCCCGCACCACCTAGCCATAGCGGATCGATCAGAAAGTAATTTTATAATTCGCAACCTAAGAGCCATATACAGTGAAGTTGCGCACACCACCCTACCCTACCAACACTCCATCTTCAACAGGCAAATTCTCAAGCAGTCCTACTTTTTCCAGTTCCTTTGAAAAACCAACACCTTGCATTTTTAGACTTTGAATGCGGCATAGATATGCTGCACCTTCCATGATTTGCAGGGCTACATCCGCCACTTTTCTGTTTTCGTATTGCTCTAAATAACTGCCCTTCACCCAATCATTGAATGCACCCATGGCTGGTCCACACCAAATCTGATAATCCAGGACTCGATCTGAAGTTCCTGCATTTGCCCAATTGGAGGATAAGCCTAGGTACCATCTGAAAATCAAGGCCATCTTCCGGCGCGGATTATCTTTGGCTCGTCCTGAAAAAAGTTTACAGATTAGGCAGTTCGTTTATTTCACTTGTTTCGTTTATTTCGTTTACGTATATTTGATTAAAGAAAAAAAAGAAACATGGAAACAATATTGAATAGAACATCTGAAGACGATCAAAGAATTGCACTAGAATCTATGACAAGACTTAAAGGAGTTTTTAGTGCACTGCGCGCTGTTTCAACTCCTGGTGTTAAGATAAAAATTCAAGAAACCGGAGAGTTTATCACCATTCCGAAAAAGGCTCTTTCCTTGTTGATAACCATCTTATCAAATATGTCAGAGGGTAAGTCAATCACAATCATTCCTACAGATTCGGAGGTAAGCACACAACAAGCTGCAGATATGCTGAATGTATCTAGGCCTCATTTGGTTAAGTTACTGGAAAACAATACTATTCCGTTTAAGAAAGTAGGGAGCCATCGAAGAATCTTGCTAAGAGATCTAGTCACCTATGAGAAAAGTCTTCAAAGAACTAGAGAAGAAAAGTTGAAATTTCTTTCAGAACAAGCTCAAGATTTGAACCTTGGTTACGAATGATTTACTCATCAAATTTCATAGCTGTTCTTGACGCATGTGTGCGCTACCCTGCTCCAGTAAGAGACTTGCTACTCTCTTTGGCTGACAATGAACTTTTTAAACCGAAATGGTCCATAGAAATTCAGGATGAATGGTCTCGTAATTTGTTACTAAATCGACCTGACTTGAAAGAAAGTCAACTACAATTGACCATTGAGGCCATGAATATTGCCTTCCCAGATTCCAATGTTGACAAATACAGCTCTCTCATTTCAGGT
>JBDNIP010000748.1:0-1952 GCA_041688245.1 Algoriphagus sp. | reverse complement strand
CCACATAATGCCATCTACATCGTGATCATGTCCGTGAAAAGTTGCCTTTACATTCGGATAGCGAGCGATGAGATCAAGAACTTCCTGACAATCCACCCCATGTTTTGTCCAGTCATTTTGCGAAATATGGATAAAGATGAATACTTGAGTTAGATTGATGGATTCTTCTAAAGCGATCTCTAGAAAATCAAGATCTACGCATAGGTACTCCCCGGCTTCATTGGAAGAATTGAGGATAATCATCCCGTATTGATCTTTGACAGGAAAAAACAGATTGGAAGGCTGACCCCAAATATCTAGCCATCTGGATTCGGATACTCGATCGTGATTTCCTTTCGCTACATAGTAGGGCATGGGCAACTGATCGTAGACTTTCTTCAGAGCCGGCATAAAGACTGGATCATCGTGAATCAAATCCCCATTGAAGACGACCAAGTCCACATCAGATTCGCGGTTGATCGCCTGAATTAGGTTTTGGTGGGACGTTTCAAAATCAGTATTAGGTTGTCCAAAATGACCATCGGATGCAGTGATAAATTTGAATACCGGGAGGAATGCTTCGTTTTCCTGAGTTTTCGAGAGCGAAACTGGGAAGCCTGATAGTGGAAGGCTTACCAAACCACCTCCGAGCAGTGTCAAGTTTTTGAGAAAAGGGCGTCTATTCATATTTTAAGCGTTTTTAGATAGTATTAGCTAGCCATAAGCTTTAGAAATTTGGGTTAAATATCTGAATATTCAGACTTCTGTCCTCGGTCTTTGGTCCCGAAAAGTAAAGAAAATAAGGATACTGCTGCAATCGCAGATAAGTTTTTATAGCATTTTATACATTGATGTATTTATGTAACCCGTTGCGGGTAGGCATCTTTTGGGATTATCCGCAGACGCAGTCATGAAATTCTTTATTGTTCAGGACTCGTTGGCGGTAGTGTTCGATTGTTGACTTCCGGATTTTGGACTGTTTAATTGAATTGATAAATAGTAGATAACCTCGCTGTCTTCTAGCTGTAAGTGAGGTGAAGGCTTTTTGAAAGTCATGACTTTCGGCAAACAGCTCAAGTAATTCCTGTGGTAGAGTATCAGTGGCAGTCTCTTTAGCTTCTACTTTTACCCCTTCTTTTTCGATCTGAATAGCGACTGCGATGAATTCTTTGAGTGTAGATTCCAGTTTGATAATCTCGCGCACGTCGGTGAATTTGATTACCTGCTGCGGGTTCGTGTTTTCACTTTGATTAGTAACAAGTTGGGCAGGATCTTTTACCAGGACTCCTTTCAAGAAAGAAATGATTCAAAACTCCTTAAAGACACGTAAACAAATGACATTCTTCCCATTGATGGTATGCCGGTGTTGTTGCCATTTCAATTCCTACTATAATTTACTTTCCAGCAGAATTGAGCGAAGAAACTCGAGTTTGAGACGCCATTTCTTAGATTTTATGAGAAATTAGTTTGCATAAGGAATCATGGATTTTCATAACCGTATGCTGGTAACGCATCAGCAGCTTTTGCTACTAAGCTAAATTCTAAGAACTAATTAATCGATCTCATTCTGGGGTTTTTGGCAGAAATAAATTATTATTTAGTTGACTTACCGCGAATCATCGGATTTTCTCCTAGTTCAGTTGATTTTATATTGTGTGTATCCGGAATTGCGCTAATAAAGGACAAAAAATAGCTTAATATATCGTAAAAACTAACATTACAGGCACTTCTCTTTATCGCTATTGTAACGTCATCGGTATACTCCACCTAGCTTTGGGCCTGCCTCGCTGTGGCGGGACTGCCTCGCTGTGGGTGGTCTTCCCGCCGGTTAAGCAAAGAAAATTAGGTTACTGGAATAATTGCGAATAATCACATTTTATATTCATCAACGATCCCTTTTCAGGCAATACGCTTTAAAAGTTAAATGTGGGGAGAATACAGATTTTAGAAAGTTGAGAAGGGATTTCTACATT
>JBDNIP010000747.1:0-13607 GCA_041688245.1 Algoriphagus sp. | reverse complement strand
TACAATTGGTTGGCGATGATCTTTTTGTCACAAATGTTAAATTTTTGAAAAGAGGGATCGAAGAAAAGTCGGCAAACTCCATCTTAATCAAGGTAAACCAAATCGGAACCTTAACGGAAACCATCAATGCGGTTAACCTTGCTCATAAAGCTGGATTTACTGCTGTAATCTCGCATAGATCTGGAGAAACTGAAGATTCAACAATCGCTGATCTGGCAGTAGCTCTAAATTGTGGACAGATTAAAACCGGCTCTGCTTCTAGATCTGATCGTATGGCTAAATATAATCAATTGCTTCGAATCGAGGAGCAGTTGGGAGAAGCTGCAATTTTCAATGGAAGATTTGTTTGATAATTATTATACTTATCACAAATTTAGACAGCCTTTTTAGGCTGTCTTTTTTTGCATCATTTTTGCTCATTGGATATGAAATTTATATTCAATGAGCAAACACCTCAAATACACAAAAAACTTTTACGTTTTAGGCTTGGCTTTTTTTTCCGCTTGGATGATTTTTATTGATTCTAATAATGTCATTAATCAATTCGAACTCAGTAGTAAACTCAGTACGCTAGAGGATCAAAAGGAATTTTATTTAGAGCGAAAAGTGAAAATTAAAGCTGAGCGGGATGAACTGATGAGTAATTCTAAACTTTTGGAGAAATTTGCTCGTGAAAAATACTTGATGAAAAAACCAAAAGAAGATCTCTATGTCATTGTTAAGAAATAAGTGCGTCCTTTTGCTTTTCTTCGTTTTTATAATTTCAGCATCCATCACTTTTGCGCAGCGCGAATACTATCCTGGTGATAGTATTCCATTCAAAGACCGACTATATTTTGGTGGAAACTTCGGGATGCAATTTGGTACCGTGACTTTAATAGATTTTTCTCCTTTGATAGGACTCATGATTACCTCAAAATTTTCGTCAGGAGTTGGGATCACCTATCAGTATTTCAATGACCGTAGATACATAGGAGGAGAGTCGTCCTCTGTAGGAGGACGACTCTTTAGCAGATATAATATACTACCGAATATTTTTCTGCATACTGAGTATGAATCGATCAATTTTGACAATTACAATCTAATATCAGATCGTTTTGAGCGGATATGGTCGAATGCCCTTTTTCTTGGTGGCGGATATTTTGCGCCATTTGGACCTAGGGGTGGAGCTAATTTTACTTTTCTCTACAATGTGCTGCATAATAATCTTCGATCACCTTATGGTGAACCTTATGTGATTCGAGTGGGTTTTGTACTATAGACTAACCTATTACGACCTTTCATGTCTCCTTTCATTTCAAAACTCTTTCTCGCTCACCAAGAATGTTCTGATTGTTCCTCTCCAAAAGTAATTAAGCAGTTTTTTGAAGAATTATTAGGCTTGCTTTTCCCCGAATATGCTGTAGTAAAAATCAATGATCAGAACGAGCTGGAAATAAAACTTGATCAACTTCAAGAAACTTTCTCAATAATATTGGACAGAAACAAACAGCTGTACAATGGAAAATCAGAATTGATTGCAAGACAGTTTTTCCAAAACATAGAACGTATTTACGACTGGGTACATCAGGACGTGGATGCCATGTACGCGGGTGACCCATCTGCGAAATCCCAAATAGAAATTCTTCGGAGTTATCCTGGCTTTTACGCCATAGCTGCCTACCGAATTGCCAATCAAATTCATCAATTGGGCGTCAAACTTATTCCCAGAATGATTACAGAAATCGCACATAGCCAAACAGGAATTGATATTCATCCGGGAGCAAGTATTGGCCAGTTCTTCTGTATTGATCACGGTACTGGCGTAGTCATCGGAGAGACCACTGTTATCGGTGATCACGTGAAAATCTACCAAGGAGTAACGCTAGGTGCTTTGAGCGTGAAAAAAGCTGAAGCAGATATCAAGCGACATCCAACCATTGAGGATCACGTGGTTATTTATTCTGGCGCTACGATCTTGGGAGGTACAACAACCATCGGTAAGAATAGTGTGATTGGCGGAAATGTGTGGTTGACAAAAAGTGTTCCTGCTGGCAGTAAAGTGTATTACCAAGCACAGATGCATCATGCAGATTCTGACATGACAGATTTATATATTTTTAAAAACGAACAAGATGCGATTAGTTGAGCTAATAGGAAATACACCTTTGGTTGAATTAGAAAATATTCCTACCAATTCCAAAGTCAAAATCCTCTGCAAACTAGAAGGTCAGAATCCCGGAGGAAGTGTTAAAGATAGAGCTGCTTATAATATGCTTCGATCAGCGTTAGATCGTGGAGAGATTAAATCTGGCGATAAGTTGGTAGAAGCAACAAGTGGCAATACTGGAATAGCCTTGGCGATGGTAGCTAAAGTTCTTGGGTTGGAAATGACACTGATCATGCCAGATAATTCGACTAAAGAGCGAGTACTCTCCATGAAAGCCTATGGGGCCAGAGTCATCTTAACTCCTGCTGCAAAAACTATCGAATATTCTCGAACTCTAGCTGAGGAGATGAATGTGAATGAAGGTTATTTCATGCTCAATCAGTTTGCTAATCCTGATAATTACCTTGCACATTATAAGACGACTGGACCTGAAATCTGGAATGACACCAAAGGGGAAGTCACTCATTTCGTCTGCGCTATGGGGACGACAGGGACAATTATGGGCGTATCTAAATTTTTAAAAGAGAAAAATCCTTCGATTCAAATCGTAGGTACGCAGCCCACAGATGGATCTAGTATACCAGGAATCCGACGTTGGTCAAAAGAGTTTCTTCCAAAAATATTCGATCCTTCCCGAGTCGATAAGGTGATTGATGTAAGCCAAGATCAAGCTACCGAAATGACTCGAAGAATGGCAAAAGAAGAAGGAATTCTAGCAGGAATGAGTAGCGGCGGAGCATTATTCGCGGCTCTGGAGCTTGCGAAAACAATGGATTCTGGACTAATTGTATGCATCACCTGTGATCGGGGCGACCGGTATTTGAGTTCAGATTTGTTTGGCTAATCAAAAAAACCGCTTCATTTTCTCCAATCCCGTAGCAATCACATACTGAGGATCCATGGCATAGTAGGTTGGATTAAAGAGTTCGAGCGAAAGAATGATTTGCCCACCTTTGGACTGAAGGGTTTCTGCAAGTTCCTTCAGTGGCGCAGCTCCCTCCCCCGGAAACACTCGATCCTTATCCTGCTGCTTCAGTCGTGGGATATCAGCAGGTATATCGTTCATATGAAAAATATCAATGGAATGTCCATCCAGCATTTTCATGCCCTCAAAGCCAGATCCTCCACGAAATAAATGGTACACGTCTGCCAAAATCTTAGCGTCTTTATCATCTGCAGCAGCAGCCACCATCATCGCTTGTCCCAAATGGTAAAAAGAAGGATACGCTCCCCAGAATTCCAATTGAGGCATTACGCCAGTTTTCCTGCCTAGGTTAAGGAGACGCTTATATTTTTCACCTGCCTGGAGTAGATCAAGCGGTGCCTCGGTCCCAATTGCCGGCGCCGCCACTCTTGGACAGCCTAGATCGGCCAAGATGCCCATCTCTTTTTCCATCTGTATAAAACCAGTCTTACTCTTATCGAGATCTTGGGACATCCAGGCCGGAAATCCTATGCAATTAAAAAAATGTAATCCGGCATCAGAAGCTAGTCTTTTAAGCGACACGATTGATTTTCCAGATTCCAGATAGGCTCGAATCTCCGCCATCCAAGGCTCGAATCCATCATAGCCAGCTCTAGCAGTCAGCTCGATGATTTCAGGTAAGCTTAACTTTTGCCCGCTGATGGTACTGGTATTTAGCGAAAAGAGAAATTTGGTTTCTTCCTTAGGACTTGTACCCGCAAAGGCATTACTGAGCGGTAGGGTGGTAGCTCCTAATACGAGAGATTTGAGAAGTATTCGTCGGTTGATCATTTCCTTGTGTATGGATTAGTGGTATGATCCATTTAAAAGCTACTTTAGCCTTTCATGATATCTTCCTAAGATTTGAGTCATTTCTTCGGTAAAATAGACCAATAGTTTTATATGTTAAAAATAAGCTTTTTTCTTTCGGGTCTTTTGATTTTTGGATGGTCGGCTAATGCACAGGAAGTCTCAGCCTCTGATTCTTACCTTTTGCTTTACCAAAAGCAGCTCCCCTTCTTCCAAGAGTTGATTAGTGGCGGGCTATATGCAGATTCTCCCCGCTACTTTGATGGACATCCATTCTTCGAAACTCGAGTATTTGGCAACGGGATAATTCGGATTAATGAAGTAAGCTATGAGGGAGTTCCCTTACTCTATGATAGTCAGGTAGATTGGGTAGTGACTTTCCAGCCAATCCACAATCAAAAAATCCTAATCAAATCGGAGAAAATCGAAAAATTTGAGCTCCAGGATGGATCAGAATTTAGGAACTTTAAAGGAAACGAATCCTATACCCATCACCGTAACGGATTCTACGAAATCATTTTGGATGGGGACATCAAAGTTTTGGCAAAGCACTACAAAGAGCTAAAACCAGTCAAAGAGCTGGGACAATACACCAAAGAATTCGTTGCTTATGATGATTTTTTTTATTGGCATAACGGAAAATTTGAATCAGTGAGTAGAAAATCACAGGCAATCAATCTATTGGGATTAGATAAAAAAGAAGCTAAAAAGGCGCTGAGAGCAAGTATACTTGTTTTTAAACGAAATATGGAACAGTCATTAGCCATTTTGGCGAATTTGAGGATAAAGGGTTCGGATACCTTTGAAGGATTTTCGAAATGAGGAAACTATTACTATTAGGGCTGCTTTGCTTCTTATATATAAATGCTTTCGCACAAAATGTGCCTTCATCCAAAATTTCAGGAATGTATCTGGGCATGAGCTTTGACCGATTTGCCACAACTATTGAATCCGATACGCCTTATCGATTCTTTTTCAAAGAAGAAGATGTCACTGGTATTTTGGTCAACTTTCAGCTGACCAATTCCGAACTGAAGGATGCCTTGAATCAGATTTTTGAGAAGTCAGGCTTGACCTACACCATTGATAAATCAAATCAAGTCTGGATCACGAAAGGATTGAGATTGACTTTAGATTTTCCTTTAGATTATTTTCAGATTCAAGAGCGCAATGATTCAGCAACGAGGACTTCAGACTCCTTAGAAGCTTTTGCTAAGAATAAGCGCTTCGTAATCGGAAGAGCTTCAGATAAGCCCCAATCCAAAATGGCCACGCTAAGCGGAATAGTGAGCAGCATCGAATCAGGCCAGCCTATCATCGGAGCTATTGTCCTTGAAAAGGTTAATTATGCACAGATTGTAACTGACGCAACCGGACGATATCGACTGAACTTACCTAAAGGGCGACATGCCATCGTAGTCCAGAATATCGGTGGATTTCAGGAGCAGCGCCAGATCGATCTGCAAGGGGATGGAACTTTAGATATGAGAATCGAGGAAAATGTACTTTCCCTAGACGAATTTGTAGTGAGCTCTGGGGCTTTGTCTAATATCAACAAACTAGAAATGGGTGTGCAATCTATCAGTATCGCCGAAGTAAAGCGATTGCCAGCAATACTTGGTGAGGTCGATGTGATACGAGGATTGCTCACGATGCCTGGAGTAAATACGGTAGGAGAGGCAAGCGTTGGATTCAATGTACGAGGCGGAGCTGCAGATCAGAATTTGATTCTATACAATCAGTCTACAATTTTTAATCCCTCGCACGTATTTGGATTCTTCTCAGCTTTCAATTCAGACATGGTTTCTGGGGTGGAACTTTATAAAGGTTCAGTTCCGGTAAATTATGGAGGAAGACTTTCTTCTGTCTTACAGGTTGTTCCAAAATTTGGAAGTACTGAAAAAATAGGAGTAAGTGGAGGAATCGGAATCATGACCGGGAGACTTAGTGTAGAAGGGCCGATCAGTGACAAGACCACTTTTATTGTAGGGGGAAGAACTACCTATTCCAACTGGGCGCTCAATCTTTTGGATGATGAAGCTGCTCTGAATGGTTCAAATGCTTCATTCTATGATTTCAATGCAAATGTAAAGCATCAAATCAATGATAAAAATAGTCTGGAATTTACCAGTTATCTGAGTAGCGATGAATTTAGCTTTGATGCCGATACGACCTATTCCTATCAAAATCGTAATCTGGCACTTTCTTGGAAACATTTTTTCAATGATCAATTGGAAGGTAAATTCACTGTTGGTTACGACAGCTATACATTTGGCATCGTTGGGTTAGATAATCCTTTGAATTCTTTTGATTTCAAATATAATGTCAATCAGCTCCATGCTCGCGCCGATTTGGAATACAGAAAGAGTG
Source organism: Algoriphagus sp. (assembly GCA_041688245.1). Taxonomy (GTDB): domain Bacteria; phylum Bacteroidota; class Bacteroidia; order Cytophagales; family Cyclobacteriaceae; genus Algoriphagus. The sequence continues at coordinate 7,314 of JBDNIP010000747.1, read as the reverse complement.
ATCGACATATCCTGAAATTTGGCTTGCATGTCATAGACTATCAATTGAACCCGGGAACAAACAGTCCATTTGGCTCAGAATCCATAGTCATCGAAAAAGATCTTGAGGATGAACAAGCACGAGAAGTATCACTTTATTTTGGAGATGAGTTTTTTGTCAACGAAAGATTCTCGGTGAGCTACGGCGGACGATACATGTTCTATCAACTGTACGGACCGCTGACGGTGAATCAATATGTTTCTGGTGCACCAATAACAGAAAGTAATGTCATTGGGGAAGAGACTTTTGGAATAGGTGAAAATGTAAAAACTTACCATGGTCCGGAGTTTAGAGTCTCCGGAAGGTATACTCTAAGCAATCGGTCCTCAATTAAGTTTGGCTTCAATACGATGCGTCAAAATATCCACTTGCTTTCCAATACGTCGGCGATTGCTCCCACGGATTCATGGAAACTCAGTGATAGCTACATTAAGCCGCAATCTGGCGGACAGGCTTCTTTGGGTTACTATCGAAATTTGGCTAGCAATCGAATCGAATTTTCCACTGAGGTTTACTACCGCTATATGAATAATCTATTGGACTATCGTTCTGGCGCCTCTATTATTTTAAATGAAACTATCGAACAGGATATTCTCAATTCTATTGGAAAAGCCTATGGTGTGGAGCTGCTTCTTAAAAAGAATACTGGCAAGTTGAAAGGCTCATTGGCTTATACCTATTCTAGATCTTTGTTGAAGACTTCTGATGAGCCAAGTATTGAGAAGATCAATAATGGAGATTTTTACTCCAGCAATTTTGACCAACCACATCATGTGGTTTTAGTTGCAAATTATGAATTGAGCAAGCGAGTCAATGCCTCAGTCAATGGTAACTATTCAACAGGTAGACCAGTGACACTTCCAATTTCAAAATTTGAATACGCAGGCTCGGAGCGGGTATATTTCTCAGACCGAAATGCTTATCGAATTCCAGATTATTTCCGAATTGACTTCTCCGTGAATTTGGAGGGAAACCATAAAGTCAATAAGCTCGCGCACTCCTCATGGTCGCTTGGAATCTATAATGTGTTGGGCAGAAGTAATCCGTACTCGGTCTATTATACGGCTGTGGAAGGTCAATTACGTGGCTTCCAATTATCGATTTTCGCTCGACCTATTCCATTTATCACTTACAATTTCAGATTCTAATGAGATATTTTCAGCTATATCTGAGTATTATTGTGGCCTTGCTGTCAGGCTGTAGAGAGCCATTTGAGCCGCAGATCGCGCCGTCTGATTTGAATGTGTTGGTGGTAGAGGGATATCTGGATTCAGAAGGTTTGTCAAGTATTTTGGATCTGAGCTATACTCGATCTATTCAGAATAATACTGGTTTTAAGCCAGTAGTCTTAGGTGCATCCATCTATTTGGAAAGTTCAGAGGGAGAGCGGTATTCGTTAACTGAATTGGGTAGTGGCAGCTACGAATTTAAACATGATATCCCTGAAAATGACACCTATGTCCTGCGGATTTTTGTTGCAGATGGTACAAGCTACTCCACTGTTCCCTTGACTCCATTGGTGACTCCGGAGATTATTGATGTAGGTTTTGAGAAAAATGAAGCTGGAGTAGAAATCTTTCTTACTACCAAGGGAAATACTGATGCAGATGATTTTTTATGGACCTATGATGAAACTTGGGCCTTCCGACCTCCGATTACCTCACAGTATAAATATGATCCAGAAGTAGGGGATGTCGTACTCAGATCTCCCGATGAGCGTACCGATTATTGCTACAAAACTGTCCGTAATTCAGATTTGGTTTTGGAGACCTCTTCTCGATTTGAGGATCAGTTTGTATTCAGACAGTCGCTCAATCAAATCAATCAGGGAGATGAGCGACTTACTGTTCGCTATAGTATCCTGATTTCTCAGAAAGCACTTACGAAAGATGCTTCAGAGTTCTGGGAGATATTAAAGAAAAATACAGATGATTTAGGTTCGATCTTCAGTCCGCTTCCTTCCATAATCCGAGGAAACATTACCCAAGATCAGAATTCAGACGTTCCGGTGATCGGGCAGGTAGGTTTAGGGAAAGTACAACAGCGAAGACTATTCATCGATATCCGAGATATTAGCCCTTGGAGAGCTGAAGTCCCCGAATATGACGGATGTATCATATCGTCAGATACGGTTTTGAGTCGAGATTATGAGTCGAGATTCCGATCAGGTGTTGCCATTCCTGCACAGCCCATAATTCCTGATGGAGGATTTAATCCGATCGGTTTCCGGTATTCTTCTATACGGTGTGTGGATTGTACTCAGCGCGGTACCAATGTTAGACCTGATTTTTGGGAGGATTAATATATGAATCAGGTGAAAAAAAAGATATTGCTTTTAGTCTTCATTGCCTTCCTTACCTCATCGTTTGGATTCAGTAAGAATTCTATTTTGAAGAGAGAGATAATTGATTTCTCAATCCCTAAAAATATCTATTTCGGAGGTGAACGAATTTGGATTCAGGCAGGAGTTTCGACCGAATCAGGAAGCGCTCCATCTCAGATTATTTACGCTGAGTTACTCAATCGTTACAATGAATCAGTGGCTCTTACAAAAATGCCTTCTGCCGAAGGGCAGTCGTTCAATTACTTAAGGATTCCAGTAAATCTCCCTTCGGATCACTACTTACTTCGAGTTTTTACCCGAGTGAGCCCCTACTTGGATTTGGAAGTGGGCCTGAGCCAGCAGTTAGTCACTATCTTCAATCCGAGGGTCCCTCCAGCTGTGGTAGCTAACCGAAAGGAATATTTAATCCAGGAAGACAATACAGATAGAATTTCTTTGAATTCTAAAAATCTAACGGGTGGAGAATTTTTAGAACTTAATCTAAGTTCAATCACGGGTGTTAAAGAGATTCAAATCTCGGCCATGAATCCTTTTTTGGAAAAGCAAGGTCTGCTCTCTTCGAAGGAACTATATCAATCGATTGAATCAAGAGCTTTGGTTCCAGAGCTATTCGGCCACATCGTGGAGGCCAAACTAGATCAGGAATCTGCAGACACTACCCAACTTTATTACCTCTCCGTGCATGGCGCCAAATCTGCGCTGTTTACTGATCGTTCAGATACTTCTGGTTCAATGTACTTTGACACAGGAGGGATGAAGAACTGGCGTTTTATGGTAGTACAGGCCAATAATAATTTAAGCTTGGTAGATTTATCTATTGTCTCTCCAGCACCGAAAACCAAGTTCAAATCCGAGTTCAACTTCCCCATACTTGAGATCTCTCCGGCAGATGAACCCTACCTCACAGCCCTTTTGAAGGCGAGTCAGGTTGAAGGATATTTTGTCTATGAGTTTGACAGTAGCCCATTTCCAGTGGCGACGGGATTTGTAGAAGATATTACTTATAGACTTGATGATTATACTCGCTTTGAGTCCGTTGAGACAGTGATCAAAGAATATGTACCGGAGACTAGTGTACGGACGGCACAGAAAAACAAAGAGTTTCGAGTACTTGATAAGGTGCGAGGTAGCATTTTTGACAGTAACCCACTTATGCTGATTGATGCCATGCCGGTTTTTGATTCTGATTTTTTAGCGGCTTTCAATCCCAAAGAATTAGAAAAGTTGGAGGTGTTAACTCGTAACTTCTACCTCAATGAGGAAGTCTTTCCCGGAGTAATCAGCTTTAGCTCGTATAAAAATGATTTTGGTGGATTTCCGATTCCTACTAATGGCATTTACCTAGACTATCAAGGGATTCTTCCCAGAGTCCTTGATAAACATGAGTTGTTTGCCACTCCGACTGATACTAAAATGAAAGACTGGCGAACGGTGATTTATTGGTCTGCAACCGATAGTGATAAGAATTTCAATGAAAATCTAAGGTTCAGACTGCCGGCAAATAGCGGTATCTATCAAGTAAAAGTAACTTTCTTAGGTCAGAACGGAAATTTACAACAAGTACTTCGGACATTTCGGATAGATTAATTTGGAATCTGATCCAGACAGGATTAGCGTTTATCCTCCCAAGGTAGATAAACCACTTTTTTTGTCTCAAAAAATTCCTCTTTGAAATAATCACTTAGGTGATACACAATATAGGACTTGTCGAGTTCGTCCATTTCCTCATCCACATCTCCGCCTTTCAGGTAGAGAATGCCATTCTGGAATTCATTAAAATCTTCTTTGCGAATCTTATTTTTTACCCAGGGATAAAAGTTAGCCATCTGAGTCACAGCTCGGCTGATGACAAAATCATATTTACGAACCAACTCTTCTGCTCTGGCTTGTTGTGCTTCTACGTTGGTCAATTTAAGTTGCTTCACCACATCCTTTACCACAGTTATCTTCTTACCAATCGAATCCACTAGGTGGAAATGGGTCTCTGGGAAAAGAATAGCTAAAGGAATGCCAGGGAATCCTCCACCAGTGCCAATATCAAGCACTTTGGTATTGGGTTGAAATTCCATGACTTTAGCGATTCCCAAAGAATTCAGCACGTGATGGACATAGAACTGCTCCATATCTTTACGGCTAATTACATTTATTTTAGAATTCCAATCCGCGTAGAGCTCACCCAATTGGGCAAACTGCTCCATTTGACGTTCACTTAAACCAGGAAAATAGTTACTTATTAATTCAGATTCGGTATTCATCAGATGTGTTTTTCTTTGCCCGCTGCAATTTCATATAAGAGTTCTCTTGACCTGTGCAGTTGGGCTTTTACCGTTCCTAGCGGTTTTTCTAATTCTTGAGCAATTTCTTCATAGGACAGTTCATCAAAATATCTGAGCTGGACAAGCTTTCGGTATTTTGCTGGCAGTTTGTCCACAAATATCCGTACCATTTCGATGCGTTGAGTACGGATATATTTATCCTGAGGATTATTATCATCGTCAGTCACATCGATTGTGACTGAATTCCCACTGTCATCGGAGAGTGTTCCATTCAAGCTCATTGTCTTGAGTTTCTTTTTACGGATAAAATCAATGGTATTATTTGTGGCGATTCGAAAGAGCCAAGTACTGAAAGTATAATCTTTTTTGAACCGATGTAAGTTTTTGAATGCCTTGGCAAAAGCTTCCATTGTCAAATCATCCGCATCATCTGCATCACGAATCATCTTCAGGATCATGTAAAAAACTGCTTTTTTATAGCGCTTCATCAGTGAAGCATAAGCTTGTTGATCATTCTCTGATACAGCCTTATCAATCAGATCAAAGTCTTCTAGAGCTTTGTTCGAAAAATCACGCTTGCTTATTTCCATTGGATGTTTTTTGCCTGATGAGAAATCGTCCCTAATATCCAAAAATAACCTAAATACAAGAAGTCAAGCATCCAGGTAGTTTTTGAGGGGGCTATTCCCCTAATCTTTTTATCAGCTTTTCTAAATAGGACAGTGACAAATAAAGACCTTAGTAGCATACTACCGAAAACAATGGAAAAATGTTCCCAAGATTGAGATAAACCAAAATAAATCAATAATCCGATTCCACCAATCCAGAATAATGCATGAGAAAAAGCATATAATCCAATTTTTTGTTTGTCGCTCGAATCATAGTATTTGCCAGCATGGAGATGGCGTTTCTTTTGAATCAGATATTCTGATCGGGTCTTCTTAGGTGTAGATGTAGTATTCGATTGGGGGTCGATTACGATAGTAGTATTTTTTCCTGTGGTATACAGGTTGACAAATAAATCATCATCGCCTCCTTGAATATGCCAAAGTCCTTTGAAGGCTTTCACTTCCATAAAGAAGCTTCTTCGGTAGCATAGATTTCTTCCAACTCCCATAAATGGTCGATTCCACAGTCCAAAAGACATGTAAAGCAAGGCAGTCAGAAGTGTCTCAAATTGAATCCAAGAGTTTAAGAATCCAGCCCTAAGCTCGTAGCCAGAGAAGCCAATTGCGAACGTTTTTCCCTGACTTCGAACGGGTTCTGTCATCTTGCCGATCCATTGGTCTGTATCAGGAATACAGTCAGCATCGGTCAATAGTATTACATCGTTCTTAGCCACTTTGATCCCCAATGTCAAGGCAAATTTCTTCGAAGTAACATGAGCTGGAGTATATTTCACGGTAACAGATCGGAGCCGTGGATAGATTTCCATGTATTCTTCAAGCAGTCTTTTAGTCCGATCGGTCGAGCGATCGTTTACAATCATCACATCAAACAGAGGATAGTCTTGCTCAAATAATTTTGGGATGAGGACTTTAAGATTCTGAAATTCATTGTGTGCAGCAATCATCACTGTCACACCCTCAGAAGAAATCTTAAGACTAGCGTCAGTGCTTTTCCCTGCGTAAAAGGCAGTTTTACCGAAGATGATTAACAAGTATATAACCTGAATAACTACTCCAATTCCGAATGATAACCAAAGTAAAAATAGGCCCATAGGTCAATTTGCTGGGCAAATATAAAATCAATTTCAGCATTCGTTTAAGAATAAGGGTATATTTTTGTGTCCTTTTGGGACAAATAATTAGAATGTCCAAAAATAGTAGCAAGTATGAAATTTACGCTTTCCAAAACAGATCAGAATACCAAAGCAAGGGCTGGAGTAGTAACTACTGATCACGGTGAAATCCACACACCTATTTTTATGCCTGTGGGGACAGCTGGCTCTGTAAAAGCAGTCCATCAACGAGAGCTGGATCAAGATATCAAAGCTCAAATTATCCTTGGCAACACCTATCATCTCTACTTGAGACCAGGATTGGATATTCTAGAGCGAGCCGGTGGACTTCACAAATTCAATGGTTGGAAAAAACCAATTCTGACTGATAGTGGGGGATACCAAGTGTTTTCACTGGCAGGAACTCGGAAGATAAAGGAAGATGGGGTGATGTTTAAATCTCATATTGATGGGTCGAAGCATCACTTCACTCCAGAAAATGTGATGGATATCCAGCGCAACATCGGAGCGGATATCATTATGGCTTTTGATGAATGCACGCCCTATCCATGCGAATACGGCTACGCCCGAAACTCCATGGAAATGACCCACCGCTGGTTGAAGCGCTGCATCAATCGCTTTGATGAGACTTCTGGAAAATATGGCTACAACCAGACTTTGTTTCCGATTGTCCAAGGATCAGTATATAAGGATTTAAGAGTTCAGTCTGCTGAATTTATCGCTTCCTGCAATCGGGAAGGAAATGCTATCGGAGGTCTCTCAGTAGGGGAGCCTGCGGAAATGATGTATGAAATGACTGAATTGGTAACTGATATTTTGCCAAAAGACAAACCACGCTATTTGATGGGTGTGGGTACACCAGCGAATATTCTTGAGTGTATTGCACTCGGAGTTGATATGTTTGACTGTGTGAT